>DASWGR010000116.1:0-19412 GCA_036393535.1 Gaiellaceae bacterium
TGCGCCAGATGAACGCGACCGAGTTGAGCGTCGCGGCGAGGAGCTCGGCGAGGATGCCCGGCTCCGCGGCGCTGTTGGCGAAGTACGCGAAGAACCGCGGGCTCTGCCAATGCGTCGTTCCCGGCAGCAGGATCTCGTCGAGGTCACGCAGCACGTTGGCGAACGGCTCGCCTTGCTCCGGTGGCGAGGCGGGCAAGCGGCTGCGAATGTCGCCGGGCTCGACCTGCGCGAGGACAGGGAAGTCTCCGACCCGCTCGAGGTACCGCGCCGCCCAATCGAGTGCCGCGGCTCCATCCTCGCGGAACGTCACTTCAGGAGCTTCTCGATCTGCGGCCACGTGCGCGTGTTCAGCACCTGATCCTTCGTCAGCCAGGCCCGGCGAGCCTGCGCCACGCCCATCTCCATGTGCTGGAGCGCGCCCAACTGGTGCGCGTCGGTGTTGACAGCGATCTTCACGCCGGCCTCGCCGGCTAGCCGCGCGTGGGAATCGCGAAGGTCGAGGCGGTTCGGCTGCGCGTTGATCTCGAAAAACGTTCCCGTCTCCAGCGCCTTGGCGACGACGCGCTCGATGTCGATGTCCGCGGGACGCCTGATGTTGATCTTGCGCGCGGTCAGATGGCCGACGCAGTCGACGTGCGGGTTCTCCATGGCAGTCAGCACGCGTTCCGTCGGATTGCGGTCGAATGCGGCGTGCAGCGACGCCATCACCCAGTCGCGCTTCGCGAGCACGTCGTCCGGCAGCGACAGGGAGCCGTCGATCCGGATGTTCACCTCGACGCCCTTGAGGATCCTGAAGGGCTTCAGCCGTTCGTTGAGCGCGTCGATCTCGAGATCCTGCTCGACCAGCATGCCGCGGGGATGGTCGGTGACGGCGTAGTACTTGTACCCGCGGGCCCGCGCCGCCAGGACCATCTGCTCGAGCGAGTCACGGCCGTCGGAGTAGTTCGTGTGGGAGTGCAGATCCCCCTTGAGATCCTTCAGCTCGACGACCTTCGGCAGCTCGCCCTTGCGCGCCGCCTCGAGCTCGCCGGCGTTTTCTCGCAGCTCCGGCGGAATGAACTGGTAGCCGAGCCGCTCGTACACCTGCTGCTCCTCGGCGAACTTCAGCTCTTCGCCCGTCTCGACGACGGTGATCGAGTACTCGGACACCGACAGACCGTCCTTCACCGCGCGCTCCCGCAGCGCAACGTTGTGGTCCTTCGAGCCCGTGAAGTGCTGCAGCAGGTTGCCGTACGACTCCGGCGGCACGACGCGCAGGTCGAAGCGCAGGCCTTCGTTCGACAGCACCGTGGCCTTGGTCGGGCCTTTCGCCATCACTTCGATCACCCACTTCAGCTTCGTGAAGTAGTCGATCAGCCCCTCCGGATCATTGGCGGTCGCGATGATGTCGAGGTCGCGAAACGTCTCCTTGCGCCGCCGCGCACTGCCGGCTTCCGACACCTTGACCGCGGCGGGGTGCTCCTGCAGCACGTCGACCACGGCGAGAAGAGGGCCGAGACCGTCGCCGAGCAAACGGCGGTCCGAAGGTTCCTCCTTCTTCTCGGCGAGCGCCTTCAGGATCCGCTCCTCCGTCTTGGCGCCGAGCCCGGCCAGAGTGCGCAGCTGTTCCTGCTCGGCTGCCCGCTTCAGCTCCTCGATCGTGGTCACCCCGAGCTCCTGCCAGATCCGCGCCGCGGTCTTCGGCCCGAGTCCGGGCAGACGCATGAAGCTCACGACCTCCGGAGGGATGATCTTCTTGCGCTTCGTCAGAGCGTGCATCTCGCCGTCCTCGACGACCTGGACGATCTTCTCCTCGATCGTCTTGCCGATTCCCTGCAGCTCCTTGGCGCGGCCGGCCAGAGCGAGCTCGGCCACGGAGCCCGCGGTCTCGCGGATTCGTACGGCGGCGCGGCGGTAGGCAAGCACCCGGAACGAGGCTTCTCCCTCGATCTCCAGGAGGTCGGCAAGAAGCTCCAGTTGCTCGGCCACATCGACGTTGCGAGGCAGAGCTCCGGCCACGCGTTGAATATACGTCCGTGCAGGTGCCCAGGGCCGTCCTCTGCCTCCCCACGTACAACGAGCGCGAGAACCTCGAGCCGATGCTGCGTGCGCTCGACAACAAGGGCGTGCGCGTGCTCGTGATCGACGACAACTCGCCGGACGGAACGGGGCCGCTGGCCGATCGGCTCGCGACGGAGCTCGACTACGTCGACGTTCTTCACCGCGACCACAAGCAGGGGCTCGGGCCTGCGTACCTCGCAGGCTTTCGCCGTGCGCTGGCGGACGGCGCGGAGCTCGTGCTCGAGATGGACTGCGACTTCTCTCACGACCCTAACGACGTGCCCCGCTTGCTCGCGGCTGTCGAGGGTGGCGCCGACCTCGCGCTCGGCTCGCGGTACGCCCCGGGTGGCGGCGTGCGTAACTGGGGACTGCTGCGCCGGGTCATCTCCGCCGGCGGCTCCCTCTACGCCCGCGTTCTCCTGGGCGTCAAAATCCGAGATCTGACCGGTGGCTTCAAGTGCTACCGGCGCGCCGTGCTCGAGGGGATCGACCTCGATGCGGTCGAGTCGAAGGGCTACGCGTTTCAGATCGAGACGACCTACCGCGCACTGCGCGCAGGGTTCAAGGTCGTCGAGGTGCCGATTACCTTCGCCGACCGTGAGGTCGGAGGGTCGAAGATGTCGAAGGCAATCGTCGCAGAGGCGATCTGGAAAGTGCCGGGTTTCCGGCTCGCAGCTCTCCTCGGCCGCCTCTAGCGGCTACGCTGACACCGTGTTTGAAGTCACCGACGCCACGTTCGAGCAGGACGTCCTGCAGTCCGACACGCCGGTCGTGCTCGACTTCTGGGCGCCCTGGTGTGGCCCGTGCCGGGCCGTCGAGCCGATCCTCGAGCAACTGGAATCCGAAACCCGCGGACGCGTCGAGTTCGCCAAGCTGAACATCGACGAGAACCCGCTCACGGCTGCTCGCTACGACGTGCTCTCGATCCCGACGGCGATCCTCTTCGAAGGTGGCGAGCCGAAGGCAACGCTGATCGGCGCCCGCCCTCGCTCGCACTACGAAGCCGCGCTAGCCGAAGTGCTGCCAGCCGCCTAGCTCGTACGGCTCGCCGTTCAGGGTGAGCGCCACACCTTCGCCTTCCTCACAGTGCCCGACGACCGCGAAGCGGCCCGGATCCTCGACCGCGGCGAGCAGCTCGTAGTCCTCTCCGAAACCGAGGTCGTCTAGATCCGCGCCGCTGGCAAGCGGCACTCGCTCCAGGTCGATCGCAACGCGGCAGCCCGAGCGTCTCGCGATGTGTTCGGCGTCGACTGCAAGACCATCCGAGATGTCCAGCATCGCGTGCGCGTGCTGGGCGAGCTCCTTCCCCTCGGTCAGCCGGAGCGGAGGGCGCACGAAGGACTCGCGGCGAAACGCCGCACCGGCGGCGCCGAGAGGCCCGGTCACGACCAATTGATCTCCCGGACGGGCGCCCGACCTGCCGGGCACGCGCAGCGAGCGGCCGATAGCGGTGACGCTCAGCAGCAGCCGATCCGCTTGGGTCGTGTCGCCGCCGAGCACAGCAACGTTCGTCTCCGCAACTCCTTCGTAGAGCTCGAGGACGTTCCGGACCTCCGTCTTCGGCGGAGCGCCCAGAGTGACGAGCAGCCCTTCCGGGTCGGCACCCGAGGCGGCGAGGTCGCTGAGGTTCACGGCCGCCGCGCGCCAGCCGAGATCGCGCCAGGAGATCCAGTCGAGGCGGAAATGCACGTCCTCGACGAGTGCGTCCTGCGTTGCAATCACTCCGCCGGCCAGTTGAGCGGCATCGTGGTCGATTCCCAGTGCCAGTCCGCGGCGTTCCAACTCGGCGAGCAGGCCGAGCTCGCCGAGCTCAGAGAGCTGCATCGATCGCCGCCCTCAGTGCGGCGGCATCGCGGGCCGCGCGGACGACCGCGACGCCCACGGCGCCGGCGCGAATGCACTCCGCAGCGTTTGTGGCGTCGATGCCGCCGATCGCAACGACAGGGATCGTGGTCGCCTCGCAGATCTCCCGCAACCCGTCGAGGCCGATCGCAGGATCGGTGTCGGCTTTGGACGGCGTCTCCCAGATCGGACCGACCCCGATGTAATCGGCTTCACCGTCAGCTACACGCGCTTCCTCGAGGCAGGTTGCGGAGAGCCCGAGCAGGAGCCCGTGCTCCCTCGCGCGCTCCGCCCCCTCGTCGGTGCGGCCGAGATGCACCCCGTCCGCACCGAGCATGAGCGCCGCCTCGATGTCATCGTTCACGACGAACGTGACGCCGTGACGTGCACAGAGGCTTCGCGTTGCGCGCCCGCGCTCGACCACCTCCACACGCAGCGCGTTCTTCAGGCGCCATTGCACGACTGTCGCGCCACCCTCGACGGCGAGTCGCGCGGTCTCCAGTTCGTCCACGAGGGCGTGCAGCTTCACGAGATCTTCGCGCGCGCGTCGAGCGTCTCGGGCTCGAGCGCGGCAAGCGCGTCGTAGAGGCCGACGTGGAAGGAGCCGGGCCCTCTCGCGTCATGTGCAGCGTCCTCGGCCGCGACGCCGAAGGCCGCCAGAGCCGCGGCTGCCGCCTCCAGCGGCCGGTCCCGCGCCACTGCAAGAAAACAGCCGGTGATCGCGCTGGACATGCACCCGGTTCCGGTCACCGCAGCCAGCAACTCGTGCCCGTTGGCGATCGCGAGAACGCGCTCTCCGTCTGAGACATGATCGACCGGCCCGGTCACCGATGCAACCACCCCCAGGTTGCGCGCGGCCGAGCGCGCGAGCTCGGCAGGCTCCGCACCGGCACCGATGGACTCGACCCCGCGCACCTCCGCTTTGACGCCGACCAGCGTTGCGACCTCGCCGTGGTTGCCGCGCAGCACGGCGACCTTCACCTCGTCGAGGAGGCGGCGCGCAGTCTCGGTGCGAAACCGCGTCGCTCCTGCGCCCACAGGGTCGAGCACGACGGGGATGCCGTGCTCGTTTGCCGCCTTGCCCGCAACGAACATCGCGTCGATCCAGTGCGGCGAGAGCGTGCCGATGTTCAGCACGAGAGCGCCCGCCAGCGCGACCATCTCCTCGACCTCTTCGCGCGCGTGCGCCATCACAGGCAGAGCGCCGAGCGCAAGCGTTGCGTTGGCCGTCTCGTTCATGACGACGTAGTTCGTGATCTGGTGGACGAGCGGCTTGCGCTCGCGAAGCGAGGCGAGCATCTCCCCGGGGTAGAGGCTCATGTCGCTCCTGTCAGATGGAGAACGTCGACCGGTCCGTCACCGGTCCCGACCTCGCCAAGGCCGTGCCGAACCGCAGCCGCTGCAACCCGCGCCGCCTCGCGCGCAGCTTGATCGAGGGACTGTCCCCGGGCCAGCGCCGCCGCGAGCGTGGCCGAATGGGTGCAGCCGGCTCCGTGCGTGGCCGTCGTGTCGTGACGCTCGACGGGAATCTCGATGTGGCGCGCGCCGTCGAAGAGGTGGTCCACGGCCTCGTCGCCGTGCCCGCCCGTCACAACGACCGCGGGAGCGCCGAGCTCGTGGATGCGCTCGGCCAGCTCGCGACGCGAGCCGCTGCCTGCGAGCGCCTTGGCTTCGTAGAGATTCGGAGTCACCACCGTAGCGAGCGGAAAGAGCCGCGATACAAGCGTCTCCACCGCGTCGTCCTGCAGCAACCTTGCTCCGGAGCTCGCGATCATGACCGGATCGACGACGAGCGGGATGTCTCGCCCGTCGAGGAAATCTGCAACGGTCTCGATGACGGCGCGCGAGAAGAGCATCCCGGTCTTCGCAGCGTCCACCCCGATGTCGTCGTAGACGGCGTCGAGCTGCGCGCGGACGAAACCCGCCGGTAGCTCGTGCACAGCCGTCACGCCGGTCGTGTTCTGTGCGGTCAGCGCGACAATCGCGCTCGTGCCGTAACAGCCCGCGGCCGCGAACGCCTTCAGGTCGGCCTGGACGCCGGCGCCTCCGCCGGAATCCGATCCGGCAATCGTCAAACAACGTGGGACCAACGCTCTCCCTTCGCCGGTGCTAACCGGATCAGGTTCGACGGGTGTGATCTCAGCCCGAATGGGCACCCCGGTTAGCAAAGGGTAACGTGCGCGTGAGGATGGGCGACGTCCAGGAGCTTCGGCTCGTTCTCACCGTCTCGGACTTCGAGGCGGCGGTGACGCTCTACCGTGACGCTCTCGGCCTGGTGGAGCTCGAGGATTGGAGTGACGGCGATGCGAAGATCGTCCTGCTCGACGGGGGGCGCGCGACCCTCGAGCTCGTGAACGAGCAACAGGCCGCGGCGATCGACCGCATCGAGGTCGGACGGCGTGTGTCCGGCCCAATGCGCATCGCCTTCAAGGTGGCGGACAGTGAGGCGACGGCCGAGCGACTCGCTCGCGCGGGTGCCGAACGGGTAGCAGATCCCGTGACCACGCCGTGGAACGACCGGAACCTCCGGATGCGCGACTCTGAGGGAATGCAACTGACGCTTTTCGCCACCCTCGGGTAACAAGAACGCGCTTCAATGGGTGGATGGCTGTCGGCGCCGCCACCTGGGACGATCTGCTCGAGGGCGAAGAGGTCGCACACGTCCAGGTGGTTCCCGCTGCGGCGGCTCGCACCACACCGCTGCCAGAGGGCCTGCAGCCCACCCTGCGGGAAGCGCTCCCTTTCAACGACCTTTATGAACACCAACGCGCCGCCTACGACGCGGCGGCCCGTGGCGAGCACCTGATTCTCGCAACCGGAACCGCCTCGGGGAAGTCACTCGGCTTCAACCTCCCCGTCCTCGACACCATTGCGCGGCAGCCAAAGAGCCGTGCGCTGTACCTCTATCCGACGAAGGCGCTCGCGCAGGATCAGGCCCGTGCGCTGGCCGAGTTGCACGCGCCGAACGTTCGCGCAGCCATCTACGACGGCGACACGCCGAGTGACCGTCGCTGGCAGATCCGGAAGTGGGCGAACGTCATCCTCACGAACCCGGACATGCTCCACGTCGGTGTGCTCCCGCACCACGATCGCTGGGCAGACGTGTTGCACAACCTGCGTTACATCGTCGTCGACGAAGCGCACGTCTATCGTGGTGTGTTTGGCTCACACGTCGGCAATGTGCTCCGCCGGCTGCGCCGGCTGGCGCAAGTGTACGGTGCGGAGCCCCAGTTCCTGATGGCATCGGCGACGATCGCGAACCCCGGCGAGCTCGCGCACGACCTTGCGGGCGTCGGCGCGCGCGTCATCGACAACGACGCGGCTCCGCGCGCAGAGCGCACGATTCTCCTCTGGAACCCCGAGCTCCTAGACGCCGAGCTCGGCCTGCGCGCGAGTGCGCTGGGCGACGCGTCGAAGCTGATGGCGGATCTGGTCTCGCGCGGCCTCCGCACCATCTGCTTCGCGAAGAGCAGGAAGGCGGCGGAGCTGATTCACCGGTTCACGGTGCAGCGAGTCGACGTCGAAACCGCCAAGCGGCTCGCTCCCTATCGCGCCGGCTACACGCCCGCGCAGCGTCGCGACATCGAGCGGCGACTCGTGGAAGGCGAGCTGCTGGGCGTCGCCGCGACGGACGCCCTCGAGCTGGGCATCGACATCGGTCTGCTCGACTGCGCGATCTCGGTCGGGTTTCCGGGAACCGTTGCGTCGCTGCGGCAGCAGTGGGGACGTGCGGGGCGCCGGGGACACGGCCTGGCGGTGCTCGTCGCGAGCGAGGACGCGCTCGACCAGTACTTCGTCCGCGAGCCGGAAACGCTGCTGCAACGGCGCGTCGAGGCGGCAATTCTCGACCACGCGAACCCGCGCGTGCTCGACGGGCATGTCAGGGCAGCCGCGTTCGAGGCGCCGTTGGACGACGACGACCGTGCGACCCTCGGAAACGAAGCGCTCGAGCGCGCAGCGCTACTGCCCGAGTTGAAGCTGACGAAGACGGGTTACGTTTGGGCGGGACGTGACTATCCCGCCGGGCAGTTCGGCCTGCGCAGCACCACGCCCGACACGTTCGCGGTCGTGGAGGCGCAGAGCGGCACGGTCCTCGGGATCGTCGAGCGCGAGCGCGCGTACTCGACCGTTCACCAGGGTGCCGTCTACCTCCACCTCGGTGAGAGCTACCTCGTGCGCGAGCTCGACCTGCAGAGCCGCACCGCGCTCGTAACGCCGTACCAGGGCGACTACTACACCCAAGCGAAGAAGGACACCAACACGGCGATCGAAGAGACGCTTCGCACCGAGCGGCGTTGCGGCCTCGACCTCCACTTCGGGCGCATTTCAGTCACGGAACGCGTGGTTGCGTACCAGAAGAAGTCCATTCGCGACCAGTCGACGCTCGAGACCGTCGAGCTCGACCTGCCTGAGACGAATTTCGACACGGAGGCGATCTGGTACGTGCCCGAGGGGGAGCAGCTCGACGGGCTGGACAAGATGCCGAAGCTACTCGGCACGCTCCACGCCGCAGAGCATTCGATGATCGCGCTCCTGCCGCTCTGGGCAATGTGCGACCGCTGGGACATCGGCGGGCTCTCGACGAACATCCACTTCCAGACCGACGCACCCACGGTCTTCATCTACGACGGCCATGCCGGCGGCGTGGGCATCACGGAACGAGGTTTCAACGCCTTCGAAGGCTGGGTCTTGGACACTGCGCGAATGCTCGAGGGCTGCCCGTGCAGCGACGGCTGCCCTTCGTGTGTGCAAAGCCCGAAGTGCGGCAATCTGAACGAGATGCTCGACAAGGACGGCGCGCTGACGCTATTGCGCAGGATGGTGGCGGCATCGACGTCCGCAAGCTGACCGATGCCGACCTAGCGCGGGTCGGCGACCGGCTCCCTTTGCACCGGCTCGGAGAGGCTCAGACCTATCTGGTGGCCTGGGCTGGAAGCGATCCGGTCGGCCACGCGCACGTCGCATGGGACGACACGACACTCGGCGTGCCGGAGATCGGGGATGTCTTCGTGCCGGCGGAGCTTCGAGGACGCGGCATCGGGACGGAGCTCTCGGAGGCCGCGGAACGATTGGCTCGGACGCGCGGTCACCGCCAGATCAGCATCAGCGCGAGCATTGCGAACGAGGGCGCCTTGCGCCTGTACCGCCGGCTCGGCTATCGCGACGCCGGCCTGCCCCCGAAGCGCGTCCAGGGCACGATCGTCGTGCGCGGTAGACCCATGGAGGTCGACGACACGCTGCTCTACTTGATCAAGGACTTGACTGACCTGACCTGAACCGCCGACCCTACGATGGTATGCGCATGGCGGATCGCAATGCGCTCGGTGGCACGCTTGTACTCGGCGGCGGCTTTGCCGGCGGCTACGTCGCGCGGTTGCTCGGCAAGCGCGGCGCCACGATCGTTTCGCCGGAGAACTTCATGCTGTACACGCCGCTACTGCCGGAAGCGGCGTCGGGGACGCTCGAGCCGCGCCACGTCGTCGTGCCACTCCGCCTGATGTGCCCGCACGCCGAACTGCTGCTCGGTCGCGCGACCGGGTTGGACACGAAACACCGGCGCGTGACCGTGGAGACTGAGGACGGGATGAGGACCCTGGCCTATGACGAGCTCGTGGTCGCGCTCGGTGCGATCTCCCGGACGTTGCCGATTCCGGGCCTGGCCGACCACGCACTCGGCTTCAAGTCGCTCGCAGACGCGATCTATTTACGCAACCACGTCCTCCGTCGCCTCGAGGCAGCCACAGCGGCGGCCAGCGAGGGTCACCGCAGACGGGAGCTGACCTTCGTCTTCGTCGGAGCCGGGTATGCGGGCGTCGAGGCCCTCGCCGAGCTCGCCGACCTCGTGCGGGATGCGCTGCGCCACTACCCGACCTTGCGCGACGAGCCGCAGCACTGGGTCCTCGTCGATGCAGCCGAGAAGATCCTGCCAGAGATCCCGACGAGGCTCGGCGACTATGCAGCGCACCAGCTGGCGCGACGTGGCATCGACATTCGCGTCAGGACGACACTCGAGGCCGTCGAGCCACATGCTGCCGTCCTCTCGGACGGCAGCCGGATCCTGACGAACACCGTCGTCTGGACGGCCGGCGTGCGCGCCAATCCGGTCAACGAGCGGCTGGGAATGCCGCTGGACGACCGCGGGCGCGTACTGGTGGACGCCACACTTCGGGTGGAGGGAGTACCCCACGTGTGGGCGCTCGGCGACGGCGCCCGTGTGCCAAACGGAGCGACGCCTGGCTCGTTCGACCCGCCCACGTGCCAGCATGCGCTCCGACAGGCCCGGCGACTCGCGAAAAACCTGACCGGCGAGCCGAAGTCCTATCGCTACAAGATGCTCGGACAGGTGGCGACACTGGGCCGCTACAAGGGGATCGCCGATGTGGTCGACCTCCGCTTCCGCGGCTTCGCGGGCTGGTTCGTGACGCGGTCGTATCACCTGTACCAGCTTCCACTGCTGACACGAAAGCTTCGCGTAGTCGTCGATTGGACGACCGCGCTCTTCTTCCGGAGGGACATCGCCGAGCTGAGCATGCTCGGCCATCCAGACCGGCTCGACTAACCCCCGAGCGCCTTCAATGCGTCCGTCAGTCGTTGCCTCGTCGTGAGCGTGTCGGCGTAGAGGTCGCCGTACTTGCGCACGCGCTCGAGGACTACGGGCATCGTGAACGAGAGCGGATCGAGATCGTCCTTCACCTCCGACCAGCGCAAAGGCGTCGAGACGGGCGCTCCCGGCCGCGGGCGCACGGAATAAACCGAAGCGATCGTCTTGCCCTCCCCGTTCTGATTGGCATCGATGAGCACGCCGCGCCGCTTCGACTTCGTCCATTCGGTCGTTGCCAGACCACGATGCGTGCGCGCGATCGCGCCGGCCACGATCTCCGCGAACTGGCGGGTGTCGGCGTAGGTGTAGCGCCGCTCGACCGGCACGAGAATGTGCATCCCTTCCGCACTCGACGTCTTGGGGAAACCAATGAGCCCGAATGCGTCGAGCGCCTCCTTGACGAGGAGCGCGACCTGGACGGTCTCCTTGAAGCCGACGTCGGGCGACGGGTCGAGGTCGAAGAGCACCCAGTCCGGGCGATCGGGCCTGTCGACACGCGAATACCAGGTGTTCATGTCGATGCAGCCCATGTTCACCATCCAGAGCAGCGCGAGCTCGTCGTTGACGAGTGGGAAGTTGACCCACTTCTTCGTCGTCGGCGATTCCCGGGTCGACACCTGGGTACGGAATGTCGGGATCCACTCCGGCATGTGTGACGGCGCCTGCTTCTGGAAGAACTTCTTGCCCTCGATCCCGTCGGGCCAGCGGACCATCGTGAAGGGACGCTCCTTGAGGTGCGGCAAGAGCACCGGAGCTACAGCGCGGTAGTACTCGAGCAGGTCGCCTTTGGTGATGCGCTCGACGGGAAAGAAGACCTTGTCGAGATTCGAGAGCTTCAGCGCGCGCGACCCCTTCTTGACGACGTCAGTGATCGGCTCCTCGCGGCGTACCTCCTCGGCAGACTTGTCTTCGCGCAAGCCTTTGTACGATGGGGCGCGGAGTCGCCCGTCGTGTGTCCACTCCGCGAACTCGACCTCAGCGACGAGCCGCGGCTCCACCCAGATCACGTCGCTCTTGCGAACCTTGGGCATCTTCGGGACCTCACGGAACGGCGGCGTGTCGCGCCGGAGCGGCCGCAGCTTGTCGAGCAGCTTGTCGATCTCCTTGCTGTTGAAGCCGGTGCCGACGTTGCCCGCGTACACGAGCTCGCCGCCGGCGTAGTAACCGAGGACGAGCGCGCCGAAGCTCGAGGCGCGACGCCCCGTTCCCTTCGTGTAGCCGGCGACGACGAACTCTTGCTCCGAGTGCGTCTTGATCTTCAACCAGTCGCGCGTCCTCTTGCCGGGGAGGTAACGGGAGTCGAGGCGCTTGGCCATAATCCCCTCGAGCTGTTGCTGCTTCGCGGCCTCCAACAGCGCCTGCCCGTCATCGAACGGCTCCGAGAGACGCACCGTCTTGTTCCGGCGATCGAGGAGCCCTTCGAGCAGCTGCCGGCGCTCGACGAGCGGCAGGTCGACGACCGGCTCGCCCTCGATCTCGAGCACGTCGAAGACGTAGTAAACGATCGGCGTTCCCGCCCTGCCTTGCTGCATCGCGGAAAAGCTCGAGCGACCGGATTCGTCCAGCGCGCACACCTCGCCGTCGAGAACGCAGTCCGGCGTCTTGACCGCTTTTGGGATCTCCTTGGCGACGTTCTGGAAGCGCGACGTCAGGTCGTTCCCGTTGCGGCTCGTCAGCGTGGAGTCGCCACCCGACTCCGTTGCGATCGCCCGGTAGCCGTCCCACTTCACCTCGAACGTCCAGCCGGCGCCGCGCGGAACGTCTTCGGCCAGTGTGGCCAGCATGGGCTTGTACGTGTGGCCACTGCGCCTCGGAGCGGGCGCGGCGTCATCGCGCTTACGGAGGATCAGCCAGTTCTTCTCGTTGCCGCCGAGATGGGCCGGTACGAGCGTCCACGTTCCTTCCAGCTTCTTGCCGTGCAGCCGAACGGTGAGCCCGCCGTTCTTCTTCTCCTCGAGGAGCTCGTACGTGCCGTTGTCCCAGATCTCGACGGTGCCCGCGCCGTACTGACCCTTCGGGATCTCACCCTCGAAGGTCGCGTAGTCGAGCGGGTGATCCTCCACGTGCACCGCGAGGTGCTGCTCGCCCGGCTCGAGCGGAACACCTTTCGGCACCGCCCAGCTGAGTAGCGCGCCGTCTCTCTCGAGTCGGAAGTCGTAGTGAAGGCTCCGCGCGTCGTGGCGCTGCACAACGAAGATCGGGCCCTTCGTCTTGCCCTTCTTCGAGCCGAAGGGCTCGGGGGTCTCCTTCGGATCCCGCTTGCGCTTGTACTCGGAGAGCTTCTGTGTGGCCACGCCCTACGAAGCTTGACGCTTTGAAGAGGCCTCGCGCTGCATCTTCGCGGGCAGGTGTTTCAACCCGAGCGCATCCGGCAAGATGTCACTTCAAAGCGGTAGTCTTGTGTTTCGAAAGGCTTCTCCACCCAGCGGGGGGGTCGACTGTTCGGGCCGGTTTCCCGGCCCGAACTCGTTCTCGGGTCGGGGGAAAAGGCTGTGGATGTTGTGGAGAGGCGACACCCGTACACGCCTAGAACCTACCGGAACCTTAGCGAAGTTCCCTTCTTTCCACAGGGCGAGTCTGTTGACTCAAGCGTAAACGCCCAGCGAACGGAATTTGGCTCGACGCCTGCGCTTGAGGTCATCGGTGGGGACAGATTCGAGGTCTTCGAGCGCCTCTTGCAGACTTTCCCCCAGCAGGCGGGCGGCCTCGTCGTGATTCGTGTGGGCGCCGCCCTCGGGCTCGGGGACGATCCCGTCGATGACGCCGAGTTCGAGGCAGTGGACGGCGTCCGGCTTGAATGCCGCGGCCGCCTTCTTCGCCTCGCCGGCGTCCCGCCAGAGAATGGCCGCGCAGCCCTCGGGAGAGATCACCGTGTAGATGGCGTTCTCCTGCATCAGCACGCGATCGGCGAGCGCGGTCGCGATCGCGCCGCCGGAGCCGCCCTCCCCGATCACGCAAGTGACGATCGGGATTCCCAGTCGTGCCATCAACGCCTGCGACCGGGCGATCATGCCGCCCTGGCCGTGCTGCTCAGCCGCGACACCCGGATACGCACCGGGAATGTCGACGAGGCTGATCAACGGAAACCGGTTCCGCTCCGCGAGCTCCATCAGACGCATCGCCTTGCGATAACCCTCGGGATAGGCCATGCCGAAGTTGCGGTCGGTGCGTTCCTTGATGTCGCGGCCTTTCTGGTTGCCAACGAGTGCGACCGTGCGTCCCCCGAAGCGGCCGAGTCCGATGACCAGCGCGTGGTCGTCAGCACGACCGCGGTCACCGTGCAGCTCGACCCAGTCATCGAAAAGCCGGTTGACATAGTCCAGTGTGTACGGGCGGTCTTGGTGCCGCGCGAGCTCGACGGAGCGCCAGATCTCCTCATCGGTCGGCGCCGATTGGATGCGCTCGAGCTGGCGCTGCAGCTTCTCGAGCTCACCCGAGACGCGCGTCCCGCCGAGCAGGTTGAGGCTTCGCAAGCGCGTCAGCCGCTCGCGCAGCCGCAGCTCGTGGTCAGTCGCCATTAGAGGAAAAAAGCCGCAGGAGTCGCGCGACATATGCCTTCAACTCCGGCCGCGGAACGATCGCGTCGATGTGGCCGAAACGAAGGTTCTGCTCGGCGAGCCCGAAGTTGTCCGGCAGTTTTTCGCGTGTCGTCTGCTGCACGACGCGCGGGCCGGTAAAGGCGAGCAGTGCGCCGGGCTCGGCGACGATCACGTCGCCAAGACTCGCGAAGCTGGCGAGCACACCGGCCGTCGTTGGATGTGTCATCACGCTGATCAGCGGTTGGCCGGAATCGTGGAGGTCCTCCACTGCGCAGACCGTCTTCGGCAGCTGCATGAGCGACAGAATCCCCTCCTGCATGCGGGCACCACCGGACGCCGTCACCGAGACGAGTGGCACGCCGCGCTGCGCAGCGCCGTCACAGGCACGCGAGAACTTTTCCCCGACAACGCTGCCCATCGAGCCGCCCATGAACGCGAAGTCCATGACCGCGAGCTCGCACGCGGTCCCGTCGATCGCCCCTTGGCCGATCACCATCGCCTCGCCCAACCCGGTCTTCATCTCGGCCTCGGCGAGCCGCTCGGTGTAGGGCCGCAGGTCGAAAAAGTCGAGCGGATCCTCTGAGCGAAGGTCAGCGGCCTCCTCAACGAACGTGCCCTCGTCCGCCAGCGAGGCGATCCGGGAGCGGGCGCGCATGGTGAAGTGGTGCCCGCAGTGCGGGCACACCCAGAGGGCCGCCTCGAGCTCGTCATCCCGGTAGTGCGACGCGCACTGCGGGCACGTGTTCGGGTGCTGCTTTCCCGGCGGCTCTGGGACGTTCCGATGCTCGATGGAGACGTCGATCCGGGAGGACATGGAACTGACGAGTTTAGACTGACGCTGGAGGCAAGCCGTTACAGGCCCACGGCCGCGGCCAGCCTGGCCAAGGGAGCCACGTTCGCGGGTTCGAACCCGGAACCCGTAAACCCCGCGCCGAGGACATTCGTCCGACCGTGGAGCTGCTGCTGGAGGATCCGCTCGGCACCGGCCACCGAAAGCCCGCCGGGCTCGGGCATGAACACCGACAGCTCGGATGGCTCGAGCACGTCGACGTCAAAGGCGAGGTAGGTGCAGTCGACACCATCGAGCGCCCCGGCGATGCCCTCCTCCCCGACGTGCACGCCCTGCTCGCGGATGAAGGTTTCCTCGGGCGGATCGAGATTCCGGGCGCCGACCAGAGCGACGTCGCCGGCCTCGACCGCCCCGGAGTCGATCAGCTTCCTCAGTGGCATCCCCCAGAGGTTCCCCGACGGGGAGCTCTCCATCGTGTTGAGATCGCCGTGTGCGTCGAACCAGATCAGGGCCAGCCGGTCCTGTCGGGCGGCCAAACCTTCGACAGCGCCGATGTGCGAGCAACAGCAGCCGCCGAGGATGAGAGGGCGCTCCGGCAGATCCGCGGCGAGCGCGAGGTTCTGCTCCTCGAGCGTCTCGGCCTCGATGATCGCCGTCTCCGGATAGGGAAGCTCGAGCCACGCCGCCTCCGCCATGGTCTCACCGCCCTCTCCCCAAGCCTGCGGAACTCGCACCATTCCCGCGAGATAGACACGCCCGCACGAGTGACACTCGTATTCGGGCCCGAGCGCGACCGCCGTGTAGGTCTTGCAGTCGGGACACTTCGCGCGCAGGCGGCTCACGAAAGCTCCTTCTCGTAGACGACTTCCTCGAAGTGCACGTGCATACCTGCGCGTTCGTAGAGCAGCGTGGCCCCGGTGGCGTTCTCGGCGTCCACACCGAGTCCTACCCGTCGCTCGCCGCGGCGATGGAACTCGCCGAATGCGTGGCGGAGAAGGGCAAGGCCGAGACCTCGGCGCCGCCAAGTTTCCCGCACACCGACCAGGCCGACGTGCGGACCACCGAAACGCTTCGCCCAACAGAGGATGAAGGCCGCAATTTCGCCGGCGTCCTTCACCACGAACCACAGAGTCGGATCGAAGTCCGGTGCTTCGAGTCGCAGTCTTTGAAACTCCTCGAACGCGCGCCGGTGAAAGTTCCACTCGTTGGCGAACGCGTCGTTGATCGCTGCGTGCAGCTTCCTTGCATCCGCAAGCTCGAACGGGATCGCGCGCAGACCCGGATGCCACGCCGCATCGGGCGGAGGACCGTCGAGCTCGATTCTCATCTCGTAATAGTGACGGACGTCGCGATAACCTAGGCCTTCGAGCAGCGACCTGCCTGCGGCATTCTCGGCGAACGTGCCCAGCTTGATGGTCGGCCCGCCGAGGTCACGCGCCCGCGCTTCGGCAAGCCCCACGAGCACGGTCGAGATCCCACGGCCCGTGAAGTCCGGATCGACGGTCATCCAGCCGTCGAGCTTGTCGCCTCTCCGCATCAGCGAGCCAACCCCGACGACTCGACCGTCGGTCTCCACGAGCCAGGCATCGCGCTCGATGTCGACCTGCGACCACCAGTCGCGCAAGTCGCCCACATCCCACTGAACCTCGCCACGAAGCCGGCGCTCGTCGGCCTCGATCACAGCGGACGCAGCCTCCGTGTCGTTGAGGGTCGGAGGCCGGACGGAGAAGCCCTCAGGCAGGGACGAGCTCATCGAGAGTTTCCGGTAGCGGTGAAAGATCCCTCAGCTCGCGGTCAGGGCGCGGATCCCGCTGTTCCCCGTAGCGGTTGATCCAGATGGAACGGAGCCCGAGCTCCTTGGCCGGGGCGATGTCGTGGTAGTGGCTCTGCGCGACGTGGATGTGCCCGTTGCGCGGCGCATTGGTCTGCTCGAAAAAGTTCTGCCAGTGGCGATGGGCAGGCTTATAGGAGCCGATCTCCGATGCGACGATCGCGAGCTCGAACGGGACGCCGATCCGCTTCATCGACGCTTCGATGAAATCGCGGTCGGTGTTGGAGAGGATCGCGAGCTTCCAGCCACGCGAACGCGCATCGTCGAGCGCGGGCCGGACCTCCGGGAACGCGTCCCAGGAGGGAAGCGCCTCCGCCAGCCCGGAAACTTCGGCCTCGGGCGCACCGAGCTCGCGCATTGCCGCCGTCATGACCTCTCGGTAGCTGCGCTCACCCCCGGCCTGAAGCGCCGGCTCGACCCCGTGGTAGCGGTCGAGCCGCTCGTCCGCCTTGTCCTCGCCGAAGACACGCGCCAACTCGCGGCGGATGCCACCGTTCCAGTCGATCAGCGTGCCGTAACAGTCGAACGTCGCCCAGCGGTCTCGCGCCACAGGGCGAGCCTAGCCCGTAGGCCGTCGCAAAGCCCAAGGGGCGAGTGGGCCTAGGTGTTGGTTGGACGAAGACGCCTCAATCCTCGAATCGTTTGAGAACGATCGACGCATTGTGTCCGCCGAAGCCGAAAGAGTTCGACACCGCCACGCGCACGTCCGCGTCGCGGGACTCGTTCGCGATGTAGTCGAGGTCGCACTCCGGATCCGCAACCTCCTGGTTGATCGTCGGAGGCAGCTTCCCATCGCGGATCGCAAGCGTCGAGAAGATCGCCTCCACCGCCCCGGCAGCGCCGAGACAGTGACCGGTCGCGCCCTTCGTCGACGAGACCGGGGTCTTCCGCGCATTCTCCTCGCCGAGCGCCAGCTTGATCACCCGCGTCTCGGCTGCGTCGCCCAGCGGGGTCGAGGTCCCGTGCGCGTTGACGTAATCGATCTCCGCCGGATCGATGCCGGCATCCGCAAAGGCGTTCTTCATCGCACGTGCCGGGTTCTCGCCGGTCGGGTCTGGCTCGGTCACATGCTTGGCGTCCGACGAGAGGCCGTAGCCCGCAACCTCGGCGTAGATCTTGGCGCCGCGGCCGCGCGCTCGCTCGACCTCCTCGAGGACGAGCACGGCACCTGCTTCACCCATGACGAACCCGTCACGTCCCGCGTCGAACGGCCTACTCGCCCGAGCCGGGTCGTCGTTCCGTCGCGAAAGGGCGCGCATCGCACCGAAGCCGGCGATGCCGACCTCGTTGATCGCAGACTCGGTGCCGCCGCAGAACATCACCTCGGCGCGACCGAGCCTGATGTCGTCCAGCCCTTGCCCGATCGCCATGTTGGACGCCGCGCAGGCCGTGCACTCCGACGAGAGCGGGCCGCGCGTCCCGAGCTCCATCGAGACCCAGCCCGCGCCCATGTTCGGGATGATGCAGGGAATCGCGAAAGGATTGACGCGATCGGGACCCCGCTCCCTCAACGTGTCGTAGCAGTCCTGAAACGACTTGAGTCCGCCGATCCCCGTGGCGATCGACGCACCGACGCGATCGCCGTCCGCGAGGATGTCGACACCCGAGTCCGCCTCGGCCTGGCGTGCCGCCGCGAGGATGAGCTGCGCGAAACGATCCATACGCCGGGCCTGCTTGCGCTCGATCCAGTTCGAGGGGTCGAAGTCCTTTACTTCGCACGCAAACTGAACGTAGTAACCCGTTGAGTCGAACTGAGTGATCGGCCCCGCGCCCGATTCACCGGCGAGCAGGCGTTGCCAGGTCGTCTCCGCGTCGTTGGCAAGCGGAGTCACCGCCCCGATGCCGGTAATGACCACTCTTCGTCGTCCGTTGACCGACATCTACATCCCCAATCCGCCGTCGACGAGCAGGACCTCGCCCGTGATGAACGACGCCTCCTCGGAACAGAGGAAACGTACCGCTCCGGCGACGTCCTCCGGCTTGCCGAAGCGGCCGAGCGGCGTGTTGGCCAGCATCAGCTCTTTCATCTCCTCCGCAATCACCTGCGTCAGGCGAGTGTCGACGTAGCCGGGCGCCACCACGTTCGCCCGCACCCCACGGTTGCCGAGCTCACGCGCAAGCGCCTTCGTGAAGCCGATGATCCCGGCCTTCGAGGCCGAGTAATTGGTCTGGCCGGGGTTCCCGCGCACCCCGACGATGCTGGAGATGTTCACGATCGAGCCGGAGCGGCGCTTCATCATCCCGCGCGCGGCTGCCCGGCACGTGTGAAAGACCCCGCTGAGATTCGTCTCGATCACGACGCGCCAGTCCTCGTCCGGCATACGCGCGAGCAGACCGTCACGGGTCACGCCGGCGTTGTTGACCAGGATGTCGAGGTCCCCGGCCGCGTCGACCAGAGCCTTGGCCTGCTCCGGATCGGCGACGTCAGCCCCCACGGCGCGTGCCCCTGCTTCGCGGGCAACCTCTTCGGCCTCGTCCTTACCCGAGTGGTAGCTGAGCGTGACGTCCGCACCGGCGCGCGCGAGCTCAAGAGCGATCGCACGCCCGATACCCCGCGACCCGCCCGTGACGAGGGCGGTCTTCCCCTCCAAAGACGCGAACGCGTCAGGCAGAGAGGAGTGTCTCCTCGAGCCTGTCGACCTCTTCAGGCGTCGAGACCGAGATCGTCTTCACGCTGCGGTCGATCCGCTTGATGAGCCCCGACAGGACATTGCCCGGCCCGACCTCGACGAAGGTCTGCACGCCCTCCTTGATCAAGGCCTGCCCCGC
>DASWGR010000117.1:0-15374 GCA_036393535.1 Gaiellaceae bacterium
CGAGCTCGAGCGTCCCGAAGGCGAAGAGGTTCCGTCCACACGCGATGTGCGTTCCGTTGCGCACATGAAGATGCTGCAGAGCCTCGGCGGCAAGCTCAACCGTCTCAACGACGTGCGCCGAATCGGCAACGTGATCGCGACCGAGCTGCGCTCACTGATCGATTACCACAATTGCCGCGTTTCGGTGGTCGAGGGCGACGACGTGGTTCCGATCGCGTTCGTCGGCCAATTCACGTCCGAGACTCAAGAACCCCTGGAGATCCTCGCGTGCAAGGTCGGCCAGGGCATCACCGGCCGTGTCGCCCAGACCGGCGAGTCGCTGCTGATCGGCGACGCCGCGAACTGTGAGTTCGCGCGCGTGCTTCCCGGCACCGACGCCATCGACGAGTCGCAGGTCGTCGTGCCGTTGACGTACGGGACGCGCGTCGTCGGCATCGTCGTGATCTCGAAGCTCGGCCTGAACCAGTTCGACGAGGACGACGTCCGACTCATGGAAGTCCTCGCCGGCCACGCCGCGGTGGCGCTCGAGAACGCCGGCCTCTACGAGGCCGCGCGCCGCGAGGCAGAGCGCGCGACCGCGTTGCTGGAGTTCAGCCGCCAGCTGTCGACCGCCGAGGGAATGGGCGAGGTCGTCGACCGCATCGTCGAGCGGACCGCACAAACGCTCGGGTCGCCGCGCGCATCGGTTTGGCTCCAGGAAGCAGCCGGCGGAGAGGTCGGGGTCCGCGCGACCCACGGCTACATGGAGCTCGACCGCGAGCGTTTCGCCCGGATGCGCTTCGACCACGAGTCTGCGGAAACCTTCTTCTCCGGGAAAGAGCCGTTCGTCGTCACTGACGAGCAGCGCGCTGCGATCAAGGGTGCCAGCGAGGTCGGGGCGGGAAGGCCCTTCGCGGTCGCGCCGCTGACGCTCGACGGCGGGCGGCTCGGCTGCATCGCGGTCGCTGCGCCCGAAGACGGCGAATTCAGCGAGCGGCACCTCCGCCTATTCGCAGGCGTTGCACATCAGGCCAAGCTGGCGCTGACGAACGCGGGCAACTTCCAGAGCCTCGAGAAGACCTTCCTGGAGACCGTGGAGGCGCTTGCCAACGCGCTCGAGGCGAACGACGAGTACACGTCCTCACACGCCCGCTGGATCACCGACCTGGCATTGAAGGTCGGCGAGGGACTCGGGCTCGACTCGCGCTCGCTCAAGCGGCTCGAGCTCGGCGCGCTGTTCCATGACATCGGGAAGATCGGCATTCCCGAGGCGATCCTGTCCAAGCCGGGCCCGTTGACGGCGGACGAGCGCAAGCTCGTAGAGAAGCATCCCGAGCTGGGCGAGCGGATCATCGCGCCGATCGACCGGCTCGAAGAAGTCCGGCCGATCGTGCGGCACTGCCACGAGCGCTACGACGGCACCGGTTATCCCGACTGCAAGGCGGGCGAGGACATTCCGATCGAGTCGCGGATCATCCTCGTCTGCGACGCGTACCACGCGATGACGACCGACCGGCCTTACCGCAAGCGGCTGGCGCAGGAAGAGGCGTTGCGGCGCCTCGACGAAGGCGCCGGAACGCAGTTCGACCCCGCGGTCGTCGCGGTCTGCAAGCGTGTTCTCGCGGAGAGCTTCTAGGGTTCTACCTTGACCGGCCGCCGCTGAAGGCGTCCAGTCCCTCGGCGAAGCTGATGTACGGGACCGCGGGCAAGGTCGTCTCTCGCTCGCGCACACGCTCTTCGTCCTCGAGCGCCCGCTGGCGTCTGCGAATGCTCTCCTGCTGCGACGCCAGGCCGGCCTGAAGGCGTAAGAGCTCCGCTTCGCGCGCGAGCAGCGTTGCCTCGCGTGCGGCGACCTGCGATTCGAGCAGTGCGAGCTTGCTCTCAGTCTCCACCGTCGATCGCTGCTCGACTGCCACTACCTCTCGCTGACGAGCGGCAAGCCGCAGCTCTCGCTCGTCCACCGCCTGCGCGCGCTGCTCGAGCTCTTTCGCCCGGTCTGCAAGCTCTCGCTCCCCCTCATCGGAGCTTCGCCCCTGCTCGGACTGGACGGTTTGGCTTCGTTCCTCCAGGTTGCCCGCCTCGGCGGAAAGTCGGCTGCGCTCCGCCTCCAGTTCCTGCTGAACCGCTTCCAGGGCGGCGGCGCGCGCGACGAGGTCGTCTGCCATCCGCGAGACCTCTGTGCGCGAAGCTTCGAGCCGGCGTTCCTGCTCGTCGAGCTCGGACTGTCGCCCCGCGAATGCGGCTTCGCTTTCGCGCAGCCGCGCGTAGGAGCTCTCGAGCTCGAGCTTGCGGCGCTCGACCGAAGATTTCGACTCCGCGAATTCTTGCTCGCGACTCGTCAGTGCGGTCTCGGCTTCCTCGACCTCGAGCTCGCGCGCGAGCAGCGCGGTCTCGCGTTCGGCGACCTCACGCTCCCGCGGAACGAGCACGTCGAGCCGCTGCTGGGCCTCCGTCTCGCGTCGTGCGAGCAGCTCTTCCGTATAGGCGCGATCCGCTTCCTGTGGACGCTCGGACCGCCGTAGGCGTAGGCGGCGTCCCTCGTGACCGCGCGCGTCGATCTCCTCCAACTCGCGGGTGCGGCGCTCGACCTCGAGCTCTCGGCGCGCGACGTCGGCCGCCCGCTCGCGCAGCGCGCGCTTCAGGTCCTCGACCTGGACCAGGGCCTCGACGGTCTGGCGCTGTCGCGCCTCGGCAAGCTCCCGAGCTAGGCGCAGTACCTGGTCGCGGTCGGCGTCCTCCTCAGGCTGCTGCCAGGCCGCCTCCCAACCGGCGGATTCCCACGCATCCCCCCGAGACTCCATGCCAAAGACAATACCGCGCGAAAGCTTCGCTTCTGCTTATCCGGTTAGCTCCGTGCGGATGGCTCGCGCTTCCTCGTTACCCGCTGGACCGCCTCCGCAGGCTGGGCGCTAAAACCGCCGCCGTACCCCGCAAGCCGGCTTCCAAGCGCGCCTCGGCGTCGAAACCGTCCACGAACCGACCGCCTACCACGAGATCACCGGCCGAGCCGAAACCCACCCCGCGGAACAAAGCGGATAAGCATGAGCTTCGCTTTCGCTTCGGGTATGGGGACGCCGCTTCGCGGGGAACGTGCGCGGGCGAGCCCGCGCACTTCTATTTGGGGTCTAGTGGGCGCTCGATGTCAACCGCGGCCTGCGGTTAGCGCGGCTGCGCCTGCGCTAACCTCCGGCCTGTGGGTCGAGGGTGGTTGTGAGACTAAAACCCTCGCCCTGCGTTCCCTTCAAGGCCGGAGGGTAAGACCAGGCGCAGCCGGGCTTAGCCGCAGGCGTACCGATGTGGGCAAGGACGCTGCAGCGCCCGCGCCCACACGGTTGAGGACAATCGCGAACCGCAGACGCGGCTCTACCAGCCGGCGGGCGGGATGATGTAGACGCGGGCCGCGAGAGGGCCGAAGTTGTCCGCGAACCCCGTGTCGTCGGCACCCACAACCTGGCCGCCGCCCACCACGACCACGGAGCGTCCGGCGATACCTTCGACGGAGATCTTCGCCTGGACAGTCGCGTCGGTTGTATTGACGGCGATCACATACGTCGCGCCGTTGAGCGTCCGCGAAGAGACTCGGACGGCCGACGCGTCGGAGCTCGCGGTCCCTGCGGGAGCGAGCAGCGCCTGGCTGAGCGATTTGATCTCGCGGTTGGTGCGCGCGATCTCCGTTCCGATGGTCGCCGACCAGCGGTTGGGGAAGTAGCCGATTGCGCCCGCGCCGCCCGCGACTGCGAGCCAGGTCTCGGCGCGCACGGTCTCGGGCGTCGGGTCGAGCTCCTTCTGCTCCCTGCACTTCTGCTCCATCGGCGCGACCTCGATCCACTGGAATGTCGGCTTCCCGGACGTGGTGCCCAGCTCGCGCTGCGCATCCATGACGTCACCGAAGGCAGGGCGGCACCACACCTGCAGCGGATAGAGATCGAAGCCCACGACGTCCGGAATCGACATCAGCGTCGGATACATGCCTTTCCCTTGCGGCAGCGGGCTGGCGAGGCTGTAGAAGTGGTTCGTCAGCGTGAGGAAGCTGATGCGACCGGTCTCCGGCGGCGCAATGCTCTTCGCGAGATCCTGGCGCGTCACGGTGCTCTGCAGGAACGAGTCCCACTCGTCCGGGTAATACCAGCCGATCGAGCCGCGCCCGTTGGCGGTCCCGGCGTATTCCGCGTTGACGATCGAGTACGCGCGGCCGTCGAGGCGCGTCGCGAGCGAGCTGTCATCCGCTTTGCAACCTTCGCCCATGAAGAGGTTGATCCCGTCGTTGATGTTGCTGTCGAAACCGTCGGAGCACTGGGCCCACACGGCGGTGGGGAAGAACGGGCGGTTGTCGACGACGATCTGGCTGCCGTTCGTCGAGGCGACGCTGCGGTCCGGCATTCCTCCGGTCGTGATCGTCACCGTCGTGGTCTGGGCGCGGTTCCACTCGTCGATCGCGTGCAGATAGACCTGGTAGGTCGTTCCGAACTCGAGGCCGGTCAGGACGGTCTCGTGCTCGATGAGACGGTCGGCACTCGGTTGCCCCCAGATCGTCGGTGCGTCGAGGCCGTAGGCGGCCTGCGTCTGGGCGGGCACGTTCGTCCTCCACGTGACTCGTGCACTCGACGAGTCGAAGGAGACGACCTGCGCATCGGAGATCGCAAGCGGCTCGAGCGGTGGCGGCGTTGTTTCTGCGGAAGAGCGGTCCGGCTGGGGCACGACTTCGGTGGTAGACGGTGCAGGCTCAGCGGGCTTCGCGGCGGCGAGCCGGACCTGAGTGTCGGGCGTCTGCTTCGTCGGCACGCGCGTGAAAGGACGAACGCGCGACACATTGGCGATCGGTGTCGCGGCGACCGGACGGTTCAGCCCAGGCACCCGCACGAGCTCGGGCGCGGGGAAGTCAGCGGGTTGAGGGCCCGACGCGAATGCAGCTGCCGGCACAGGGTGGGACCGCTGGATCACCAGGGCAATCCAGATCCCGCCGAGCGCTGTAAGCGCCAGGATGAGTGTGCGCAGCCGCAATTCTCCACTTGATGGCATTACCAGGACGATTTCGGCCTGGGAAGGCTCCGTCTTTAATTCGGCACATAGGCGGCACAGAGCATCCCGAAATAGGTTGATGCTTCGTAAGAGAGAAACTCGACGCGCCAGCCCTCACCAAGCGCTCCATCGAGCATCGCGAGTTGCCACCAGCTGTCGGCTTTGGCAGCCTCCACGAACGCCGGGTCGAGCTCCAGGAGCCCGCTCAAGCGGTCCTCCTGGACAAGGCGGACGACGGCCTCGTCATAGGCCGCGGCGGCCGGATCGAAGCCGTAGGGCCCGTCCGGGTCGTGGGCATGCCCGTGGTCGGCGCTGGCGATCAGGGCGACCCGCTTGCCCGATCGTGCGGCCGCGTATGCGATCGCCCGGCCCGCACGGACGTGCTCGTCGAGCGGGCGGTCGCGCGCCGGACTGACGACCACCACCGGCACCTGGGGCTCCGACCGGCCGCCCATGACCCACACGGGGATCAGCACGCCCCAGTCCATCGGCGCCGTCGCGGCTCCCGGATCGTTCGCGCCGAAGCTCGCGCCGACGACCGGCAGGCCTTCGTCGTGCAGCGCGACGATCGACTCCATCGCGAGCTCGACGTCCACCGGGCACGACAGCGTCACCTCCGGCGCATCGAACTCGGCCAGCGAGCCCGACAGCGTGCCTGCGAGCACGACCGCGAAATGGCCCTCGACGTGCACGTTGTGGGGCGTGAGCACGATCGTCGCCTCGGGCGCCGCCGTGTCGAAGCGCCGGCCGAGCTCGGCGAGCGCTGCGTGTGTCTTCTCGGCACCCGGGACCGGCGCCTCGGGCAGCGTGCCGTGTGGCGCGATTGCGGCGAAGACGAGGCTCACTGGAACGAGTTGATGCGCTCGATCAGCAGCTCGAGGAAGCCGTCCGAGTCGACCTCGACCCCGACGTGTGCGTTCGGCTCGCGGTCCGTTCTCTGCCAGAGGTCGACGACCGTGCGGCCCCGGCACAGCTCGGATTCGGTGTCGATCTCGACGTTTCGCTTCAGCGTCCCAACGAGATCGGGATTGAGCACGTGCGCGACGGCGAGCGCATCGTGGATCGGCGAGCCGTCGAAGTTGTAGACCGTGCGGTGGAAGGCGTCGTAGAAGCGCAACAACTCGGTGACCATCTCTCCCACTCGTCCGGCGAGCCTGCCGGTGTGCGCCTGGGTGAAGAGCGCCTTGTGCGTGACGTCGAGGCCGACCATCGTCACGTCGATGCCGCTCGCGAAGACGCGCGCAGCAGCCTCGGGATCGCACCAGATGTTGAACTCGGCCGCCGGCGTCACGTTTCCTTCGGCGATCGCGCCGCCCATCAGGACGATCCGCTCGGGACGCGCGTCCGGATGCAACGCAAGCAGAAGGGCCACATTCGTCAGCGGGCCGACCGGAATCAGCGTCACCGGGCGCTCGGATGCGCGGATCTTCTCTGCGAGGAAATCGACCGCGTGCTGTGCGACGGGTCCCTTCTGGGGAGGCGGCAGGTCGGGACCATCGAGGCCTGTCTCGCCGTGCACGTACGCGGCGACGAACTGCTCGCGCACAAGCGGCCGGTCTGCACCGGCTGCAACGGGGACATCGCCGCGGCCGGCGAACTCCAGCACGCGGATCGCATTCGCGGTCGTCTTGTCGACCGTCTGGTTCCCGGCGACCGACGTGACGCCGAGGAGCTCGACCTCGGGCGAGGCGACCGCGAGGAGCAGCGCGATAGCGTCGTCGTGGCCGGTATCGCAGTCGATGAGGATCGGCGTTGGGGTCACGCGCGGAGTATTGCGTCTACCTCGTCGGCGGTCGGCAGTGACGGTTGGGCCCCGAAGCGTGACGCCGCGAGCGCGCCTGCGGCGCACGCGCGGCGCAGCGCTTCCTCCGGCTCGCGCTCTTCGAGGAGCGAGACCACAAGGCAGGCGGTGAAGGCGTCACCGGCAGCCGTCCCGTCCACAGCCTCCACCCGCGGCGGTCGGGCCCGTGCGATCTCCTGCCCGTGCTCGAGCAAGACAGCGCCCTCCTCCCCCATCGTCACGGCCAGCAGCGGCTGCTCTCCGACGACCTCGGCCTCATAGCGGTTCGCGACGACGAGGTCGGCGTCCACGACGAGCGGCCGGGCGGGCGCGGCGTTCACGCACAACCACTTCGCCTGGGCTCGGGCTTCCCGCACCGCTTCGTCCGGGATCTCCAGTTGGCAGAGGACGTTTCCGTCCACCGCAAACGCACCCACTTGCGCATTGGCGCCTGGCACCACGACGATGACGTTCTCCCCGTCGTCGTCGACGAGGATGATCGCGATACCGGTAGGCGCGTCGACTTCGCGCACCTCCAGTCGCACTCCGGCCGCGCGGAGCTGAGCGAGCGCCTCGTCGGCGTTGGGATCGCCGCCGACGCAGCCGACCATCTTGACGCTTGCACCGAGCCGAGCCGCACCGACTGCCTGGTTGGCTCCCTTTCCGCCAGGCACCCGTTCCAGCGTGGCACCGCTCAACGTCTCCCCCGGACGTGGTAGACGTCCAATCCTGGTCACGAGGTCGAGGTTGATCGACCCGACGACAGTGAGACTCGGGCTAGGCAGCAAGTGCGCGCAGATCGGCCTCCGCGCGCTCGAGGTTCTCGCGGAGATCGAACAGGCCGGCCCAGAGCGAGGAGCGGTCCGGCACCGAGTCGATGCGTGCCATGTCCGCAAGACCCTGCAGCGCGCGTACGAGGACGGCGAGCTCGAGGTACGCCTGCGCGACGCGCGTCGCGTTCGCACCGACCCCGGCGCGCCTCAAAACAGGTTCCCATTCGAGGAGCTCGCCTGCGCCCGGTCCGCCGTACCACGAGCGGCCTTCGGCGCGGTCGGATTCGAGCTCGAGCAGATACCGGTCGAGCGGATGATCGAGCCCAGCAAGCGCGGTCTCGGCGCGATCGGCCGCGTGACGCAGCGCCGCGTCACGTGCACCGGCCGTCGACGGATAGGCATCGCCACGCGCCCAGCGTTCGAGCAGCCGGCAGAACGCGAGCGCTGCGGCCTCGCACGCGCCGAGCTGACCCACGAGCCGCCGCGCGGTCGTCCATTCCGCCGCGTGGTCCTCGAGGACGTCGGCCCAGCCGGGCTCTCTGGCTCTGATCGTTGACATTTAGACCTCTACCACTACTGGAAGGATCATCGGCCTGCGGTGGGTTCGGTCGTAGACCATTTGTCCGAGTTCGTCATGTAGGTGCTCCTGTAAGAGCTTGATCTCGACGATGTCGTTGTGCAAGAGGTCCTGCAGAACCCGGTCCGCCTCCTCCCGCAGCTCCTCGAGCAGCTCGCCTGAGTCGTCGCCGAAGCCACGGGCGATCAGCTCGGTCGGGCCCGCGGCGCCGTCCTCCGAGCCCGCGACCGTCGCCACGACGATCAGCACACCGTCCTCGGAAAGCCGGCGGCGATCCCGCAACGCGACGTCGTGCACGTCCCCCACTCCGAGACCGTCGACGAATGTCACCCCGGTCTTGATCTCGTCGACGATCCGCACGCCGTCGCGAGACAGCTCGACGACCGTCCCGTTCTCGGCCAGGATGATGTTCGCGGCGGGCACTCCCGCCTCGCGCGCGAGCTGACCATGTGCAGCCAGCATGCGGAACTCTCCGTGAATGGGCATCACGGCTTTGGGTCGCACGAGTGCCAAGAGCGTGCGCAGCTCTTCGGCGCAGGCGTGGCCCGAGACGTGGACGGGCGCGATCTCCTGGTGCAGCACTTCGGCGCCGGTCTTCGCGAGCTGGTTGATCGTGTCGTGCACGCGGAGCTCGTTCCCGGGCACGGGCTTCGCCGAGATGATCACCGTGTCGCCGCGTTCGACGTGAATCGCAGGATGGTCGTTGTAGGCGATCCGCGTCAGCGCCGAGAGCGGCTCTCCCTGGCTGCCGGTGCAGAGGATGAGCTGTTCGTGCGGCGGGATGTCCTCCAGCTCCGGCGGACGCACGAGCACTCCCTCCGGCACCTCCATGTAGCCGAGGTTGCGCGCGATGTTCGTGTTCTTGCGCATCGAGCGTCCGACGATGCAGACCTTGCGGTCGAGGTCGACGGCGACGTCGACGGCCTGCTGCATACGATGCACGTTGGACGCGAACGAAGCGACGAGGATGCGTCCTTCCCTCAGCGGAAAGATCTGCCGAAAGGCTTCGCCGACGATTCGCTCCGACTGGGTGAACCCGGGACGCTCGGCGTTCGTCGAGTCGCCGAGGAGAAGGTCGACGCCCTGATTCCCGAGCTCGGCGAGTTTCCCGACGTCAGTCTTGAGCCCGTCGACCGGTGTGTGATCGAGCTTGTAGTCGCCCGTGTGCACGATCCGACCCGCGGGCGTCTCGAGCACGACCGCGGCGGCGTCCGGGATCGAGTGCGCCATCCGGACGAACGAGATCCGGAATGGACCGAGCTCGCGGGGCGGGTCGTCGGGGTGAACCTCGCGCAGCTCCGCGGCGCGCAAGAGGCCGTGCTCGTCGAGCTTGGACTTGACCAGCCCGAGCGTCAGCCGCGTTGCCCAGACCTCGGGGATGGGCACCTCGCGCATCAGATATGGCAGCGAGCCCACATGGTCCTCGTGGCCGTGCGTGAGGATGACCGCCTTGATGGCGTCGGCGTTCTCCCGGAGGTATGAGAAGTCCGGGAGCACGAGATCCACGCCGAGGTGCTCGTCGCGAGGGAAGGCCAGGCCGGCGTCCACGACGACGATGGAGCCGTCGTACTCGTAGACAGTCATGTTCTTTCCGACCTCGCCCAGGCCCCCCAGGGCGACGATCCTGCAGGTGTCCGTCATTGCCCCAGTCTAAGTGGGAGGCTGGATCTGGCCGATAGGGCTCGTATGCGGCCGTTTCGCTCCTCGCTCGTCACGATCGCCCTCGGCCTTGGCGTGCTCGGAATCTCGCTCGTCAAGATCCGGGGAGACGTCGGGCACACGGCCTTCGCCCTTTTTCTCGCAGCGATCATCCTCGTCGAGTTGTTCGAGGAGTCCGACCGCGAGCGTGCGCGCGAGCCCGTGCAGTGGGAGCGCTTCCGGCTCGCCGCCGCCGTGCAGATCGCGGCGATCATCATGCTCGGCCCATGGGCCGGCGCTCTGGTCGCAGCAGCCGGGGTGGTTGCGGGAGGAATGTTCCGCGGCCGTGCCCTCCGCAACGTCGCATTCGACGCGAGCGCCGGCGCGATCGCCGCATGCCTGGGCGGACTGGCCTTCGAGTTCGCCGGCGGGAACGTTGGCAGCCTGCATCTGCTCGGAGACCTGATCGCGCTCGTTGCCCTCGCCCTCGTCTATCTGACCGCGCGCGCCCTTTTGCTCGACGTCGTGCGCAGACGCGAAACGTTCGATCCGCGCCTCGTGTCCGGCAGCGGAGAAGTCGGGCTCGGCGCGACGTTGGCGCTGCTCGCGATCGGCCATCCGTGGGACGTGACGGTGCTCATTCCAGTGGCGATCGCGGTGCAACAGGTACAACTCCGGCTGGAGAGCCTCCAGCGCGAGACGCTCCGCGCGCTCGAGACCTTCGCCAACATCGTCGACGAACGTGATCCGTCCACCTATCGGCACTCGCTGCGGGTCGCCGGCTACGTGGATGAACTTGCACGTGCCTTGAAGCTTCCGTTCTCGGAGATCGACCGCCTCAGATGGGCGGGCCGGCTGCACGACCTCGGCAAGGTTGCGGTTGATGCATCGCTGCTGCGCAAGCCTGGACACCTCGACCGGGCGGAGTGGGCCGCGATGCGCCGGCACCCAAGGCTGTCCGCGCGTCTCTTGCAGCGCTTCGAGTTCGTCTCCGCGCAGGCGCGTGCGGTCGAGCTGCATCACGAACGGATGGACGGGGGCGGCTATTACGGCGTCGACGGAGACGAACTGCCGCTCGCGTCGCACTTTCTGATCGTCGCCGACAGCTTCGACGCCATGACCACCAACCGCCCGTATCGCGCAGGCCTCTCGCACGAGGCCGCCCTGACCGAGATCGAGCGCAACGCCGGGACGCAATTTCATCCGGCCGTTGCGAAGGCGTTCGTGGCCGTGCAACGAGGCGCCGATCCAGCCACGGTCCTGTCGGCGGACGAGCTGGCAGAGCTGCGCGGAGCTTCGGCGCCGTACAGGATCGGGCTCACGGGCCCGGCGGAGCTGAAGGAGCGTCCGGAGCTCGTCGCGCTCGGGGGAGTCATCCTCGCGCTCGCCGGGCTCGGGTTCGCTCAGGACTGGCTCGCGGCGTCGGGCGCCGGCATCGCCGTTGCCGGGCTGGCACTGCGCGCTCTGATCCGCTTGCGGGCCGAGCGGGCCGCCGCGGCACTGCATCGCGCGCTCGGCACGGGAGAGGAGCGTGTGCGCGTCTTTGCACGGCTGACGGACAGCGTCGCGCGCATGTGGAAGCACGACTGGATCGCACTCATGGCCTGGGATGAGGACGGACTCGGTGGCTCGATCGAGCACGCACGTGGGGACGACCCTCCGCCGGCCGCCTCGCTGACCGGGCTACTCGTACGCGAGGCTGAATCGGGGCGCAACGCGATCGTCGCCCCAGGAGTAGAGCTCGGTCGAAGCGGAGTCGTCGTCGCCCTCCCGCTCCGGCGTGACAACAGTGCGCTCGTGGGCTTCCTCGTCGTCGCCGCGCCGAAGCTGCCGCCTCGGCACGTCGAGCTTGCCCTGCTCGACTCGCTCGACGAGATCGGGCTCGCGCTGGCGGACCGCCCGGAGCTAAACGGGCGCGACGCTCAGGACGCCCAGCCGCTCGAGACAGTCGCGGATGAGCGTGACCTCGCCCTCGTTCGCCTCGACGAGCGGTAGACGGAGGCCACCGACGCCATGGCCAAGAAGATTCAGCGCCGCCTTGATCGCAATGGGATTGACCTGGACCTGGAGAAGCTCGTAAGCCGGCTGGAGGTCCTGATCGATCTGGCGCGCCGTCTCCAGGTCACCCTCGTGGAAGGACCGGATCATTCGCTTGACCTGCGGTCCAACGACGTGCGTGTGTACACAAATACCGCCGATCCCGCCGAGTTCGAGGAACGGAAAGATCAGGATGTCGTCTCCCGCGTAGAGCGTGAGGTCGGTCTCGCTGACGATGCGCCGGGCCTGGACGAGGTCGTCATTCGCCTGCTTGACCGCCCGGACGCTCGGGATCTCGGCCAGTTCGGCGATCGTCTGCGGCTCGATGTTGACGACGACGCGGCCGGGAATGTTGTAGACGATGATCGGCTTGTCGCTGACGTCGGCGATCGCACGGAAGTGCTCGACGATCCCGCGGGCGGGGGGCTTGTTGTAGTACGGCGTGACGACGAGGAGCCCGTCTACACCGAGCTCGTGCGCTTCACGCGTCAGGTGGACGGAGTGAGCCGTGGAGTAGGTGCCGGTCCCGGCGATGACGGTCGCCCGCCCGCCGAGCGTGTCGACGGCGACGCGGAACAGCTCGAGTCGTTCGTCGTCCGTGAGCGTCGGGGACTCCCCGGTTGTCCCAGCGACGACGATCCCGTCTGAGCCATTCTCGACGAGGTGCAGCGCGAGCTCGCTGAACCGTTCGAAGTCGATCGTGCCGTCGGTCTTCAGGGGTGTGACGATCGCGGTGAGGGCCTCGCCCAGCACGCCACTAGTCTACCCGCGTGGGTCTGACGATTCGGGATGCCCAAGCCGGAGACGGGGCGGCGATCGCGGCTCTGCTCGGCCAACTGGGCTACGAGACGGAAGCCGCTGCCGTCGCACCGAGACTCGAGCGTCTCGTGATCGTCGGCGACCGCGTCGTCGTCGCGGAGCTCGACGACGAGGTGGTCGGCCTCGCCCACCTGCATGCTTCGCCGACGATCGAGCACGAGCGGCCGGCGGCGAAGATCGCTGCGCTCGTGGTGCACGAGTCACATCGCGGCGAAGGCATCGGCCGCGCGCTCGTCGAGGCGATGGAAGCGGAGGCGCGCGCACGCCGTTGTGTCCTTCTCTTCCTCACGACAGCAGCACGCCGCGAAGACGCGCACGGGTTCTACAAGCGGGTCGGCCTCGACGAAACGGGCAAGCGCTTCACGAAGCTGCTGGACTGACGCTGAGCCAGTAGTCCACCCATTCGTCCTTCGTCGCACCCACGCGCTCGTACACGCGTCGCGCCCGCGTGTTGTCAGGCGCAGTCTGCCAGCCGAGCTTGGCGGCCCCGCGCCGGCGGCACTCCTCGACGCACGCCTCGATGAGCAGGTCGGCGATGCCCGTTCCGCGAGCCGGCGGGATCACGAAGAGGTCGTGCATGATCCCGACTCGGGCGGCGATCAGCGTGTCCCAGGACCAGTAGACGGTCGCGAAACCGACTGCTTCCCCGCCGTCGCTGCGGACGATCAGCTGCACGCCCTCTCGGTCCGGGTCGGCGATCAGCGCGCGAGAGACTGCGAGCAGCGCATCGTCGGAGGGAGCGACCTCGTAGAAATCGCAATAGCCTCGGACGAGCGGCAGCAGATCCGGGAGATCCGCGGTAGTCATGCGTGACGTGTCAGTCACGCCGGCTCAGAGCAAGGTGTCCAGCCCAACGGTGAGGCCGGGCGGCAGGGCGTCGAGTCGCTCGAGGGCCAGCAGGACGCCCGGGACGAACGCCTCGCGCGAGAACGTGTCGTGACGGATCGTCAGCAGCTGGCCGTCGCCGCCGAACAAGACTTCCTGGTGCGCGACCAGGCCCGGTAGCCGGATCGAGTAAATCGCCGGGTCGCCGCCGACCAGCTCTGCGGTCGCCCTCGCGGTCCCGGACGGAGCGTCCTTCTTCGCTTCGTTGTGCAGCTCCACGATCGCGGCACGTGGCATGTGCGCGGCAGCTTCTCGCGCGAAGCGCATCATCAGGACCGCGCCGAGCGCGAAGTTCGGCGCATGAAAGCAGGCCAACCCCCGGTCCCGCGCCAGCGCATCTACACGCACGTGATCGAAGCTAGTCGTGCCGATCACACACGGAACGCCCTGCTCGAGTGCGGCGGTCACGTTCGCCTCGACCACGTCGGGCGCGGTGAAGTCGATCATCGCGTCCGCAGCCTGGAGCTCGACGAGCTCGTGCCCCGCGGCTTCGAGTCCCGGCGCCAGGACGCGCCCGACCTTGCCGCCGCGCCCGTTCAGGACGAGCTTCACGCGGCGCGGGCGAGCACGGCCGGGTTGATTCGGCGCGCGGCGGCGCGAAAGACCCGCTCGCTCGGCCCGATGCCGGAGATCGACAGCTTCTCGGGGGCGAACAGGAGCCCGGCGAGCTCTGCGACCTCCTCGGGCTCGACCGCTTCGATCTCCGCGATGATCCGCTCGAAGGAGAGAAGCTCAGTGTCGGTGATGAGCGACTTCCCGAGCCTGGTCATCCTGTTCGACGTCGATTCCATCGACAACATGATCCGCCCCTTCAGATTTTCCTTCGCGCGCGCGATCTCTTCCGGGCGAACATTCCCCGCCGCGATATCGACGAGCTGTTCGCTTGCAATCTCCAGGCACGGCCCGAGGTTCTCTTCGCGCGTCCCGACGTAGATCCCGACGAGCCCTGTGTCGGTGTACTGCGATGCGAACGAGTAGACGGAGTAGGCCATGCCGCGCTTCTCGCGGATCTCCTGGAAGAGCCGCGACGAAGCGGAGCCGCCGAGAATCGAGTCGAGGATCGAGGCCGCGAACCGGCGAGGGTCAGAGCGCGCAATTCCAGGTGCGCCGACGCAGACGTGGTACTGCTCCGTGTCCTTCTTGGCGAAGCGGAAGCCCGGTGGCGGCGCCTTCACGAGCGGCCGCCTGACACGCGGGCCCCCGGCAGGGGGCCGCCGCTGGCTCTGTGCGCGCGCGAGCATGCGGATGAACTTGTTGTGCTCGATGTTCCCCGCTGCCGCGATCACGACGTTGCCGCCCGCGTACATCTGGCGGTGATACGTGGAGAGCACGCGCTTCGTCACCGACGAGATGACGTCGGCCGTGCCGATCACTGGACGTCCGAGCGCATGGCGTCCGAAGACCGCCTCCGAGAAGAGATCGTGCACGAGCTCCTGGGGCGTGTCCTCGTACATGGCGATCTCCTCGAGGACGACGGCCCGCTCGGAGTCAAGGTCCTTGAACGCGGGCGCGAACACCATGTCGGTCATGACGTTGAGCGCGGTCTGGACGTGTCCATCCGGGACGCGGGCGTAGACCATCGTGTGCTCACGCGACGTCGCCGCGTTGAGCTCGCCGCCGAGGCCGTCGAAGATCTCCGCGATCTGCTGCGCCGTGTATGAGTGCGAGCCCTTGAAGAGGAGGTGCTCGATGAAGTGCGACACGCCGGCCTTGGGATCGGTCTCGTCCCGCGAGCCCGCGCCGATCCAGAAGCCGATCGCAACCGAGCGGACGCTCGGAATCCGTTCCGAGATGACCCGCTCGCCCGAGTCGAGCTCGGAGAGGACGTACTTCTGCACGACCGCATTATCCCTGGCGGGGCATGCGC
>DASWGR010000118.1:0-4760 GCA_036393535.1 Gaiellaceae bacterium
GCGGTCTCCGAGGAGAGCGCAACGACGGCGAAGACGAGCACGGCGATCGTCAACTGCGCGCGGCTGAGGAACGCCGCGGCAAGAAGGAAGAGCAGAAGGGCGACGACCGTCGCGAGCCCGAGGAATACTCGTGCACCGTCGACTGAGCCGCCGGCGTCGAGGAGCGCGTCGTTGAGGACCGCGACCGGCGAGTCGACGTTGAACTTTTCGTAACGCACCACCGGGACGAACGAGAAGGCGAGGGCCAGAAGCGTTGCCGAGAGGTAGAGCGACCAGTACAGGCGAGGCTCCGCCCGCAACGCCGCCGCAAAGGCAATCAGGACGAGGGGCACGACGTAGAACAGATAGCGGTCGTGCAGCCTGCCCTGGCCGAAGCGGAGGTCGTACGAGGTCACCTCGACGAGAAGCGCTGCGAACGTGACGATCGCGATCGCTGCAAAAGCCTGTTGGTTCCGCGCCCGCGGCCGGACGATGGTCGCGAAGAGCCAGGCGAGGCCGAGTACGAAGGGCAAGATTCCGAGCCCGAGGCCAAGCGGCGCGAGGTGCTCGAGGAGCGAGCGGCCCATGCCACTCGGAAGAACGTCTCCCTCGGCCGTCACCGAGTACGTGCCCAGCGCGCTCGACAAACGGCCGACGGCGAGCAGGACGATCACGGCGACCGACAAGACCGCATATGCGGCGGCCAGCGGCCGATGCGACTCCACGAGCTTCCGCCCGGCGACTCGGGCCTGAGACAGACGGGACGGCGCTTCCGTGAACGCCAGCTCATGGAGGTAGAAGGCAATCGGGACGACGAGGAAGAGGACGAGGAACTGCGTTCGTGCGAGGGTCGCCATCCCCAGCGCGACGACCATGACGACGTCGTTCTGCGGCCGTGGCGAGACGGCGGCACGGTAGACGGCCAGCACCGCCCACACGAACGCGGGATACGCCACCACCTCGGTCATGACCATCGACGAGAGCGGGATCCAGGGAATGCAAACGCTCAATGCCGCGACGAGATACGGCATCCGCCTGCTCTCCGTGACGGCGCGCGCGAGCAGAAACGTCGGCAGGCACACAGAGCTCATGACGATCGCATTGAGAACGTGCGCGTCAAGCAGCGCCGATGGAACGAGCCTGTCCTGGAAGAGCGGCGCAAGCAGAAGCGGGTAAAGCTGGTTGACGTTCCCGATCAGCTCGCCGTGGATATGCGGAAACGGCGAACCCAGAGTTGCGATGCTGATCGCCAGCCGCTCATAGAGCAGCTCATCGGTCATCACGTACCAATCGACGACCTGACTCGTGAGGACAGCAAGACCTGCAGCGAGCGCGAACCAGAGCGCGACCAACGGCAGCTCGACTCGCCGGACGGCAGTCAATGACGTCGCGAACAGGCCGTCACGTGGCGGAAGCTCGCGGGCGGCTGGCGGCGCGTCCACGTTTCTCTCCTCCACGGCAACCTACCGGTCCAAGGCATGGACCTTCCTCGACAGCACGTCGACGCGCTAGACCAGTTGCCTCGGTCGAAGCAGACGGCGCACCCTTCACCGGCTCCGACGATCTCAAGGCCTAGGTTCCCGCAAGGCCTCGACGAACTCTCCTGAGAGCCTAGGCCGGCGGAATGTTCTGGTTGATCCGGAAGAAGTTGTCCGGGTCGTACTTCTGCTTCAGCGTGCGCAACCGGTCGAACTTCTCCGCGCCGTAGGCGGTGCGAATTCGTTCCTCGCCTTCGTTCTCGAGGAAGTTGACGTACACCGTCTGGTGCCACGGCTCGAGAGCTGACCAGAAAGAGCGCACCCACTCCCGCTCCTCGTCGAAACCGTCCGCTGTCTCGGTGCAGCAGCCGATGTTGTAGGTGAAGGCTGCCTGCCTGCCTCCGAACGGCGTCTCGTCGTCGCCGACACGGCTCACCGCCCCGCCCATCTGCCAGATCGGGAACGACGTCAGCGGCGACTTGATCTGCAGCGACCGCTCAACCGAGATGTCGATGATCTCGTCGCTCAACTCAGCGACGTCGCAGCTCTTGAAGTAGTACCAACGCTGCGGCACGAAGCTCGGATCGAGCATCGACTGATGCGTCAGAAACGGCTTCACCATGCACACGTCCGCGACCGGGTTGCCAAATTCCCGCAGCGGCTTGATGAACTTCTCCCCCTCTTCGACGTCGCCGGCCCAACACACGATCACCATCACGACCGGCTTGCCGTGCAGCTCCGCCGGGACGAACGGCAACGGCGGCGCCTTCCTGTGCACAACGATCGTCATCAGATCGTCCGGAGCGTCCGCGACCCAGTCGCGATAGAAGCGCAGCACTTCGCCGGACTGCTCCATCGGCCAGAAGATCGGGCCGGCCAAAATGTGCGTGCCGAGCGGAACACAGTTGAACTCGAACTCCGTGACGATCCCGAAGTTCCCGCCGCCGCCGCGGAGCCCCCAGAACAGATCTGGGTTCTCGTCCGCGCTCGCCTTGACGAACTCGCCGTCGGCCGTGACCACGTCCATCGAGACGAGCTGGTCGACGGACAGGCCGTACTTGCGCTGGATCCAGCCGATCCCGCCGCCGAGCGTCAGCCCCGCTACTCCGGTGTGCGTGACGATGCCGGACGGCACGGCCAGTCCGAACGCCTGCGTCTCCTTGTCGAGCTCCCCGAGCAGCACGCCCGCCTGCACGCGCGCCGTGCGCTTCTCCGGGTCGACACGCACGCCCTTCATCGACTGAAGGTCGATCACCAACGCGTCGTCCGCGACCGACAGGCCCGGGAACGAGTGTCCCCCACTCCGCACCGCGACCGGCAGGCCACTCTCCCGCCCGAACTTGACCGCGGCGATCACATCCGAGACGCCCGCGCAGCGAATGATCAACGCCGGGTGCTTGTCGAACGAGCCGTTCCAGATCTTGCGGTGGACGTCGTAATCCGGATCTCCCGGACGAACGACGTTTCCGCGGAATGGGGCCTCGTCGATCTGGATCTCGTCGGCGACCGCGGTCATCGCCCTAGTCTGGCACGAACGGGCTGCAGGCGCGAAACTCTGAGGATGGCATCGGAGACCCGCTACGCGAGAAGCGGCGACGTCAACATCGCCTACCAGGTCACCGGCGAGGGCCCGTTCGATGTCGTCTTCGTCCCGGGCTCCGGATCCCACGTCGAGCTGGCCTGGGAGGTGCCGCCCATTCGCACCTGGTTCGAACGGTTTGCTTCGTTCGCCCGTTTGATCCACTTCGACAAGCGTGGGACGGGCATGTCCGACGCGGTCTCCCCTGCGACGACCCTCGAGACGCGGATGGACGACGTCCGTGCGGTCATGGATGCAGCGGGCTCCGAGCGAGCGGCCGTGATCGGCGTGTCCGAGGGAGGCCCGATGAGCGTCCTCTTCGCGGCGACGTACCCCGACCGTGCCTGGGCGCTCGTCCTCCACGGCGCGATGGCAAAGGAGACGCGGACGCCCGATTATCCGTGGGGCGACGACGAGGCGGAGATCCTGCAAGCGATCGCCAACATCTCGTCCAACCTGAGCGATCGTCCGCAACGCCTCGAGACGTCAGCGAGGGAAGCGTGCCCAAGCGCGAGCGACGACGAGATCAAGGCGCTGGCGACCTACTTCCGCAACGCGCTTACTCCCGGTGCCTCGGCGGCTCTCGCTCGCATGAACCTGGCGATCGACGTCCGCGACGTGCTGCCGGCGATTCGCGTTCCCACGCTTGTGCTCCACAACACGGTTGATCCCTGGGTCGAGGTCGGGAACGGCCGCTATCTCGGAGAGCACATTCCCGGCGCAACCTACGTGGAGCTGCCGGACGAGGGACACATTCCGTCCGCGGCAACCTCCGGGCCCTTCCTGGACGAGATCGAGCGCTTCCTTCGCCGAGCCTGGGAGGCAGGCGCCGGCGAGGTGAGCGAGCCGGACCGCGTGCTCGCGACCGTGCTCTTCACCGACATCGTCGGTTCTAGCGAGCGGGCGGCGGCGGTTGGCGATCGCGAGTGGCGCAAGACGCTCGAGCAGCATCACGAGCTCGTGCGGCGACAACTCGTCCGCTTTCGCGGCCGCGAGGTCGACACGGCGGGTGACGGCTTCTTCGCGAGCTTCGACGGGCCGGCGCGTGCGATTCGGTGCGCGTGCGCGATCTCCGAAGCGGTCGGCAATTTAGGTATCGACGTCCGCGCAGGGTTGCACACGGGCGAGTGTGAGGTCGTGGACGGCAAGGTCGCGGGGATCGCGGTGCACACGGGCGCGCGGGTCGCGTCGCAGGCGCAACCGGGCGAGGTGCTCGTCTCGAGCACCGTCAAGGACCTCGTCGCCGGGTCGGAGATTCAGTTCGCCGACCGCGGCGTCGCCGCGCTCAAGGGGATCCCCGGCGAGTGGCGGCTGTTTGCCGTCGAGCGTTAGACGAGCCGTTATCCGTAGGTCTGGGGCCGGCAGGACGTTCGGGGCGCGTACGGGAGGGCCGCTTCCCCAAAATCCGACAAGGGATGGGGGGAATCGACTTCACTTTCGTGCTCGCCGGGAGTGCGTTTCTGCTGGCCAGCTGGGTCGACGCAAAGGTCGGGGACTCCCGCCCGGCGTCACCGGCCAAGCGGATCGGGCTCTGTCTCGTCGGGGTGGTCGTCCTGCACTTGACCGTCGGGGGGCTCTACCTCATCCAGGCAGCCGGCGCGTCACAGGCCGGAATGATGGCTGCCGTTCTCGGCCTCTTCCTCCCGGCTCTGATCTTCGCGCTTCTCACCGGCGTGTGGCTGCTGCGGATGCTCGTCGACATCGCCGGTCTCGCGCGTCGCTGA
>DASWGR010000119.1:0-9559 GCA_036393535.1 Gaiellaceae bacterium
GTGACGGTCAGGGACGACGGGAAAGGCGTCGGGAACGGGGACGGCGGCGGGCACGGCCTCGTCGGCATGCGCGAACGCGTGTCCGTCTACGGTGGCGAGCTCGATGCCGGGCCGCAGACGGGCGGCGGGTATCGCCTCCGCGCAAAGTTGCCTCTGACGCTATGAGCTTGAGCGTCCTCATCGTCGACGATCAGGCGCTCGTTCGCGCGGGTTTCCGCATGATCCTCGACGCCGAGGAAGACATCGAGGTCGCCGGCGAGGCTGCGGACGGCGCGGACGCCGTGGCGGAGGCACTGCGGCTGAAACCCGACGTCGTCCTCATGGACGTCCGCATGCCGCAGGTCGACGGGATCGAGGCGACGCGCCGCCTGCTCGCAGCCGACGGCGTGAATACGAAAGTGGTGATGCTGACGACCTTCGACATGGACGAGTACGTCTACGACGCGCTCAGAGCGGGCGCGAGCGGCTTCCTGCTCAAGGACGTCCCGCCCGAACAGCTCGTCGCAGGCATCCGTGCGGTCGCGCAGGGAGACGCGCTTTTAGCGCCATCGATCACGCGCCGAGTCATCGAGGAGTTCGTCCGCCGGCCGCCGCAGTCGGTTCGGACCCTCCCCGCGGAGCTCGCGGAGCTGACGGCGCGCGAGCTCGAGGTCCTGAAGCTCGTCGCGCGAGGCTTCTCCAACGCCGAGATCGCGAAGGAGCTCTTCGTCAGCGACACGACGGTGAAGACGCACGTGGCGCACGTCTTGACGAAGCTCGACGTGCGCGATCGCGTGCAGGCGGTCGTGCTCGCCTACGAGTGCGGCCTCGCCGGCGGCGACGAGGCGTAGACGACTTCATCCGGAAGGATGACCGCGGCGTCCTGAAAGTCCGCCGCACGACGACGCGAGATCGTTCGCTGCGCCGACGAAATTTGAGCCATGTGGACCTAGCCTTCGCAGTGTCAATCAACACCACGAAGGAGGCTCGAGATGATCCGCACGGGAGACACGATCCACAACCCCGTCACCGGGGAGCGCATCACGTTTCACGCGACGTCGGCCGACACGAACAGCGAATCCGTCGTGATCGAGTGCACGGTTCAGCCGGATGGCTTCGTGGCTGCCACGCACGTCCATCCCTCTCAGAGCGAGCGCTTCGCCGTGATCGAGGGGACGCTCGGCCTCAAGAGCGGCAAGGAAAAGCTCACGCTCGGCCGCGGCGAGATCGCCGTCGTCGAACCGGGAACGGCCCATCGCTTCTGGAACGCCGGCAAGGAGGAAGTGCGCTTCGTCTGTGAGGTGCGGCCTGCGCTCCAGTTCGAGTCGCTGCTCGAGACGATGTTCGCGCTCGCCGAGGACGGCAAGACGAATCGAAAGGGCATGCCGAATCCGTTGCGGCTTGCCGTGATCGCGCGGGCGCACTTCGAGACGGTGCAGCTGCCGCATCCGCCCGCGTGGTTGCAGAAAGCAGGTCTTGCCATGGCGGCTCCGCTCGGGCGAGCTCTCGGCTACGGCCCGACGTACACGCCTGAAGTCACCGCACCGGCCATCCCGGCAGTCTGATGAGGAGGAAGCACTTCTACTTCATGTTGCTGGTGCTGGCGCTGATCTTGCTGGCTCTCCCTGGCTTCGCGGCGAAGGCCGCGAAGCGGGCAGCCGGGCCGGCTCTCCGTTTCGCTTAGCTCAACGTGATGCCCCGTCCGGCGCGCCGGACGGGGCAGCGTCGAATCAGTAGACGCGGAGGCGGGCGGAGACTCCGAGGTTGCCTCCGCCGCATCGGGCGGTGATCAGGTAGCGCCCAACGTGGACGGAGGTTCGGACGCGCACGCTTCGCGAGAACGCACCGTTCGAGCGGGCTCGCGTCGCAACGGAATGGGCGACAAAGGCGTGCCCGACGAACGGCGGAGAGATCAGGTAGACGAGATCTCCGGCCCTGCAGCCCTTGCCGCTCACTGTCACCACTCCACCGCGCGCGATGCTTGTTGGCTGGACGGCGAGCCTCGGGGTCGCTCCGGCGACAGTCCCTGCGAGGACGAGTGCAGCCAGGGCCGTGGTCGCCGTCACGCTGGAAAGCCGTTTGGCCACAACCTCATCGTGGCAGGCGGCGGGCCTTGTCGCGCACGACTGCTCCAGCAGCGCGGGTTTGGGGGGAGCTACCGCTCCCCCCAACCGTTGCCTTAGGCGACTGGGCGAGGCGAGTGTGGGCGGAGGAACATCCAGAGAGAGACAACCAGGATCCACAGCAGGAAGAGGAACTGCGGGAAGAACGCAATCGAGGCGAGCGCGAGGATCCCGACGACAACGCCGAGCCATCCGGCCCACTTCGGCCAGACCGCGCCCCACATGAATGCCAGTGAGGCGGCAATGATCATCACGCCGAGCGCCGCCGCGCCGGTGGCGTGCAAGATCCACGTCGCGTCATCCGCCGCGTGGATCAACTCGGGGAACACGCGGTGCTGGTACGTGTCGTCGCTCATCGTCCGGACCCCGTCGCTCAGCGCGACGGAAGCGAGTGCAAGCGCTGCATAGACCCCTCCGCCGAGGCTGACCATCCCGGTGAGGATTCCCTCACCATCGACGACGCTCACGGCCCGGCGCAGCGCCCCGATGAACCAGAGCAGGAAGAGGATGCTGAGGCCGATCAAGATCCAGCCGACGTGGATGCGGCCTCGGTGGCCGCTGTCGGAGTACCACTGGATGAGCTTTGCCGGTGTCGAATCGCCGGACGGTGCACCATTGAAGAGCAGGATCGTCCCGATGACGAACAGCACGACGTAGACAAGTCCTCCGAGAACGGCCCACCGCGCCACATTGCGCGGGCGGGCGACAGCGACTGCATGCTCCATAGATCCCTCCCTCTGAATGCGGGCGCCGATGCCCGACGATTGAGGCCTCGGTTCTCGCCACGTAAGTGGAGTCCTTTGCGGGGCAAGCGGGCGACGTGATGCCCAGGGCGCGACGTCTACAGCTCACGCCGCAGCTCGGGCTGCCAGGGGAGAAACAACAACCCGAGGGAACCCTGGGCAAGTCGCCTCTTTCGACCTCACGCGCGCCTGTCCTGGCTTGCGACGCCCAAGTCCCGGCTTGAGACGGCGCCGCTATTGAAGGGCGGAACGAGCAGTTCTAGACTCGAGCGACCAAGAGCGGCGCCGATGCGGCCATTGGGCGCCGCCATACGGAAGGGAGACGAGCTTCATGCTCCGACGATTCTTTCTCGCGCTGTCGTTTGCTCTCGTTGGGCTCGCCTGCATCTCGTCTGCAAGCGCAGGCCCGGAGGAGACGTTCGCGATCACCTGGTCGATTGCCGGACCTGGCGCGATCTCGCCGCCGGCTGGTTCCTTGACCGATTGCGGAGGCGTTCCGACCGGAATGTGGGTGACGGGGACTGGGAGATTGACGTTCTTCGCGTCGACGGGCAACGGCGGCAACCTGAACTCGACGGCGCACGGAACGGCGATCGACAGTGCCGGCAACCCGTATATGTGGAATTACCGGCAGACGGTTCAGCCGTTCGGCGACGGCAGCCACTCGCGAGTCGTTGACGACTTCGTGCTCTCGGGTAGCGGCCCTGTTGGCGGGCTTCGGAGCCATTTCATCGCCATCATCGACGGCGACAACGTCGAAGAGGCGACCACCTTCGAGCTGTTGCTGCTCATAGGTGATCCGTTCCACTGCGATCCACTCTGATGTAGACGCGTCGGGGCGGCGGCTGCTGCACGCCGCCGCCCCGGACAGTCCTTAGGGAAGAGCGCCGGGCGGTCCGAGGAGCTCGATCCCATGTTCCGCCGCGAGCGCCGTGATCGCGGCAATCTCTTGCTCGCTCGGCGGTTTGCCGGGAGGAGGAAGCCCCTCGCGTTCGGCTGGTCGGCTGGCGGCGAGGACGAAGCGCTCGAAGTCACCCGGTGTGCAGATGGCAAGCCAGCGTGCGTCGTGCTTGCCCTCGACGCGATACGTATGCGGCACGCCCTTCGGACCGAAAGCGATAGCTCCGGCTTCGATCCGTGTCCGTTCGTTGTCACCGACGAAAAACGTCATCTCTCCTTCGAGCACGTACCACGCCTCTTCATCCAGCTGGTGAAGATGAAGAGGAGGCATGTCTCCCGGCGGGCCGGCGAACTCCACTACGGACATCTGACCGGCCACTTGCTGCGACAGGCGGACGCGTACGAGGTTCGCGAAGAACCAGCTCGGCTCTGCTTCGTCCGTCACTGCAAGTAACGGTAACCCGTTCACTCGCGTGTGGCGAGGCCTCGGAGCTTGTCGGGATTGGTAATCAGGTCGATCGCGACGATGCGGCCGCGGGTCACTGTGAAGCCGACGACGGCGAACGGCCTGCCCTCGGGTCCTACGACGACTCCGGCAGTGCCGTTGACGAGGGCCGGTCGTGCCATCGGCGCGAAGCGTGAGCCGCGCGAGAGGATCTCGGTTGCAACGGCCTCGGCGCCGGTAATGGGGAGACGCGCGAGCGCGCGGATCTTGCCGGGATCGGCGCGGAAGACGACGTCGGGGTCGAGCACGGCCAGCAGGGCGTCGAAGTCTCCTGCGCGTGAGGCGGCGAGGAAGGCGTCGACGATCTCGCGCTGGCCACGCACATCTGTGTCGGGATTCGGATCAGCGCCTTGCACGCGGCGCCTGCCACGGCTGGCGAGCTGGCGTGCGGCGGCAGGCGTGCGGCCCACGATCGGGGCGATCTCCTCGAACGGCACTGCGAACATGTCGTGCAGCACAAAGGCGAGCCGCTCTGCAGGTGTCAGCGTCTCGAGAACCACGAGGAGCGCGAGACCGACGGAGTCGGCGAGGATCGCTTCCTGCTCAGGATCGGTCTCGTCGTCGAGGCTGACGATCGGTTCCGGCAGCCAGCTGCCGACGTAGTCCTCCTGGCGCGAGCGTCGTGAGCGCAGCATGTCGAGACAGACGCGGCCGACGACCGTGGTCAGCCAGCCGCCCATGTTGTCGACGTCGCCGGTGTCGGCGCGGTTCAGTCGCAGCCAGGCTTCCTGGAGAGCGTCATCGGCCTCGATGACCGAACCGAGCATCCGGTAGGCGACCGCCTGCAAATGCGGCCGGTAGCGCTCGAACTGCTCTAGCTGCCAGGACTGTTCGTTCACCGTCACATCCTTCCGTTGAGTTCCGTCATAGGTGTGACGAACCAACGGCGGCAAAATGTGACGCCTACCCATCTGACACAGGAGAGACTTATGCAACCCAGATCCGAACCCATTCCACGAGTCAAGCAGCCCGCGATCGATGTGCGCCAGCTGCGGAAGACGTATCCCGGCGGCGTCGAAGCCGTGAAGAGCATCGCCTTCGAGGTCGCCGGCGGGGAAGTATTCGGCCTCCTCGGCCCCAACGGAGCAGGCAAATCGACCACGATCGGCATGCTCACGACCACGATCACCCCGACCGGCGGCAGCGCGCGCGTGGCCGGCTTCGACGTCGCGAGCGAGCCACTCGCCGCCCGCAGAGTCAGTAGCGTCGTCTTCCAGGACCCGGTCGTCGACCGCGCACTCACGGGCCGGCGTAACCTCGACATCCACGCCCGCCTGTGGCGCGCCGACCCGGCCGCAGTCCGGAGTCGCATCAGTGAGCTCGCCGAGATGCTCGGCCTGGCCGAGCTATTGGACCGGCCCGTCGCAAGCTACAGCGGTGGCGAACGCCGTCGGCTCGAGATTGCACGCGCGCTCGTCTCTGAGCCCCAAGTGCTGTTCCTCGACGAGCCGACGGTCGGTCTCGACCCGCGCATCCGGCACGAGTTGCTCGACGTGATCGGCCGCCTGCGCGATCGCAGCGAGATCACGATCATGCTGACCACCCACTACCTCGATGAGGCCGAGCGGCTCTGCGATCGCATCGCGATTATCCACGTGGGCGAGATCGTCGCACTCGATACTCCCGCCGCTCTGCTGGCCGGCCTCGGCCACGAGCTCGTCGAGCTGCGCGTGCACGGCGACGCTGCGACCGCGCTTGCCTCGCTCCGAACGCGCGGCATCGCGGGCGACGACGCATTCACCGTCGGCTCCACCCTCACCGTTCCTCTGCACGACCGCACGGCTGCCCACGCGATCTCCGTGATCCATGACTCCGATCTCGCGGCCAGCTCGATCAGCACCCGCCAACCGACACTCGACGACGTCTACCTGCAGCTGACCGGCGCACGTCTCGCCGACGCCGCCTGAAAGGAACATAAACATGACTGCCATCAGCCCCGAAGTGACTCTGCCTCGACGCCGGGTCGCGCAGAACTCATTCACGCCGCTTGCAACCCTGGCGGGCCGACGCTTCCAGCTCAGCGTCCGCACGCCTCGCGAGCTGGTCGTGCCTTTGCTCACTCCGATTCTGTTCGCGCTCGTGATCGCACCCGCGCTCAAGCAGGCGCTTCACACCAATAGCGCCTACGAGGCGTTCGTCGCCACCGGCACGATTGGTCTGCTGATCCCGCTCAACACCATGTTCGCCGGGCTCGGCGTGATCGTCGATCGCGAGAGCGGCGCGCAGCGCGAGTTGCTCGCCGCACCGATTCCGCGTTCACTGCTCGTGCTCGGCAACCTCGCCGTCGCGTCCGCGATCACCGCGTTGCAAGTTGCGGTACTGATCGTCGCCGCCATCGCCAGGGGCATCCACTTCAACGCCAGCGTCACGGGCGTAATCTGGTTCCTTGCCGCTGCGGCCCTCTTCACGGTCGGCATGTACGGAGTTGGGGAAACGCTGGCCAGCCGAGTGCCCAAGGCGGAGGAGTACATCGCCCGTGTCCCCGCGATCGCAATCGTCCCGTGGTTCCTGGCCGGCTCGCTGTTTCCGATCAGTGCGCTGCCCGGCTTCCTGACCTGGTTCGCAAAGTTCCTCCCGCTCACCCACGGGCTCGCGCTCGTCCGCTACGGGCTGCTCGGGGATAGCGGTGGGCTCCACGACATCTGGAGCATGCACAGCGTGACGCTGATGGCCACGCTCAGCCTCGCCGTCGTTGCCGTCTTTGCCGCTGCGTTGACGGTGATCTCCATCCGCGTCTTCAACCGCTCCGCGGTCCGATGATGGCGGTCACCCAGGAGCTGGCTCGCCGAGGCCGCAGTCTCCGGTTAGTTACCTCGCTTGCACCAGCCGAGCCTGATTGCCCGACGGGTCGCGGAAGCCCGCGTCGATGCCGTAGGGCTGCTCCGTGGGCTCCTGCTGGAACTCGACGCCGCGCTTCTTGAGCTCCTCGTAGGTGCTCCGAGCGTCGTCGGTCGAGAAGAAGAGGCCACCGGCGGCACCCTTCCCCATCAGCGCCGTGATTTGCTGGCGTGTCTCCTCGTCGAACACGGGCGGCCCGGGCACGGCCATGAGGGCGAGAGCGACGTCCTGCCCAGGCAAGCCGACCGTCAGCCAGCGGAAGTTGCCCATCTCGGGCACCGTGACGTCGTCACGGATCTCCATTCCGAGCTTCTCCGTGTAGAAAGCGAGCGCTTCGTCCTGGTCGTGGACCCAGACGTTGACGTTGGTGAGGTTCTTCAGCATGTCGTCCTCCGATGTAGTTGAGCGGTCGGGACGACGTTAGCCGGGGCGATCGCCGTTGTCTTCTCGAAAACTGCTGTATCGCGGCCGGTGGGCTGGTGCTGGGCTCACCCGTGCGAGGGATACGCGTTCCCGGGCTGCAAGGCGATGAACTCGGCGAGATCGTCTGGAAGGCGATGCGGCTACTTGTGACGTCAATTTTGACCGACTTCGAGTCGATTCTTTGCACTGCGCGCCAGCGCGCACCCGAACTTGCGAAAGGGGGTGAATCCATGTCGCTCAAGGATCTGGTCCATTACCTCCGCGCACGCCATGCCGTCGAGGAGGGTCAGACGATGGCCGAGTACGGCGTCGTCCTGGCAGTGATCGCGATCGGCGTTGTCGTGGCGCTCGGCTTGCTCTCCACGTCCATCTCCGGCGCACTCGATTCAGTTCGCAACAGCCTCTAGCGCCGCGGTGCTCTGAGCCATAGCCCAGCTACTAGGGGCTATGGCCAGCGGCACGGCGTCATCTGCCCGTGCGGTACGACGGACGGGCGTAGGCCTGGAGGACGCAAGTCGGAATCCGAACGCGAGCGGACGCCGGCGGGTAGCTCGCCCGGTAGGCAGTGGGCGACATGCCGAACGCGCGGCCGAAGCTCGTCGTGAACGACCCGACGCTGCGCAGTCCGATCGTGAGGCAGATGTCCGCAACCGAGCGGTCGGTGTTGCGAAGCAGCGCGGCAGCGCGCTCGAGTCGGCGAGTGAGGAGGTACTGGTGCGGCGTCTCGCCGAAGGACCGTCGGAACTCGCGGCTGAAGTGCGCCGCCGAGAGCCGTGCTGCGCGGGCCAGGGCCGGCACATCGAGCGGCTCGCGGTAGCGCGCATCGATCAGATCCTTGGCGCGGAGGAGATGGCGGGCCGGCGGGACGGGCGTGATGATCCCTCCAGTATCGCTCCGTGACCTCTCAGCGGCGCCCGCGCCTGCGCCGACGGCCGAAGGGCGGCCGTTTCTTTGCGGTCCGTCCGAGTAGCTCGCTCTCCTCGAGGCTGCTGCCGGCCCCGAGCACGACGCACTCGAGCGGCGAGTCCGCGACGACCACGGGAAGCCCGGTTTCCGAGCTCAGCAGCCGGTCGATTCCGCGTAACAGTGCGCCGCCGCCGGCGAGCGTGATGCCGCGATTGCCGATATCCGCGGCCAGCTCGGGCGGCGTCGATTCGAGCGTCCGTTTCACCGCGTCGACGATTGTCTCGATTGGCTGCGCGATTGCGGCACGCACGTCGTTCGAATCGATCGTGCTCCGTCGAAGCAGTCCGGTGATACGGTCGCGACCGGCGACCTGAGTCTCGAGTGTCTCCGGCAACACCCACGCGGCGCCGCACGCGATTTTCGCCGCCTCGGCCGTCTCTGGACCGATGACCAGGCGCGCGTTCGCGTCGACGTGTCGAACGAGCGCATCGTCGAGCTCGTAGCCCCCGACACGGATCGACTCCCAGACCACGATGCCGCCGAGCGCGAGAACCGCCACTTCGGTGGTGCCGCCGCCGATGTCGACGATCATCGTTCCCTCTGCCTCGCCGACGGGCAGTCCGGCACCGATCGCCGCCGCCATCGGCTCTTCGATCAGCGACACCCTGCGTGCGCCGGCGGCGAGCGTCGCTTGCTCGACTGCATTCCGCTCGACGTCGGTCGTACCGCTCGGGACGCAAAGAACGACGTGGGAGTAGGACAGGCCGCCGGCGCCGCCAGCGCGCCGGATGAAGTAGCGCAGCATCTCGGCTGTCACGTCGAAGTCCGCGATCACGCCATGCCGCAACGGGCGGATCGCGCGGATGGTTGCCGGCGTGCGTCCGATCATCCGGCGAGCATCCTCGCCGACCGCGTGGACCCGGCCCGTTACCTCGTCGATTGCGACGACGGAAGGCTCGAAGACGACAATCCCGCCGCCGCGAACGAAGACGAGCGTGTTCGCCGTGCCGAGATCGATCGCGAGCTCGCGACCCCGCTGGAAACGTCGTTGTGCCACAGACCCTCGCTCAACGGTACCGGCACGGCCCTGAGAGTTACGCTCGTCAGGTGAATACCTGCCCGAGCTGCGGTGCCGAGAACCC
>DASWGR010000120.1:0-10227 GCA_036393535.1 Gaiellaceae bacterium
CCCGCATCTGGTCTGGTACGACCGCGAGCGCGAACGGCTTGTCGAGTACGGCTCGTCATTCGGAGCTGTGCGGGCGGCGGGAATGGCGCGCTCCCTCCTCGACACGATCATCAACATGAACCGGCTTCATCTCGGGACGGAGGCGGTAACGCTCTACGAGTCGCTCGAGGATGCCGGGCTGACCGCGGCGGCGATCAACATCACCTGCTACCGTGGGCGCACGCCTCATCTGCCGACGCTCCCAGGCCTGACGATTCCGGCCTACGGGCCGAAGCGCTTCTTCTTCTACAACCTGTTCGAGTCGGATCCAACCGGCGCGCCGCTCGCGGTCTTCGGACGTTCGCACGGCTCGATCGACGGCTACGCGGCCGCGGTCGGACGCTGGCTCGTGACCCGTGACGGCTTCGACTTCCTCGTCTACTACCTTCCGGACTACGACTTCGCCTCTCACGCGCATGGTCCCGACGAGGCTTTCGAAGCCTTGGCGCGGAGCGATGCGGCGATCGGCGCGCTCCTCGACGCCGCGGGCGGGCCTGACGAGTTCCTCGAGCGATATGCGGTGGTGCTCTGCTCCGACCATGGTCAGACACATGTCGACCGACACGTCCGGCTGGAGAGGTCGTTCGGCGACCTCGACGATGTGCTCGTCACGGCGTCGAACCGGGCGGGGATGGTCTACCGGCTCGGTGAGCGAGCGCCTGGCGCGCGGTCGCTCGCGGAGCGGCTCGACCAGGAGGAGTCGGCGGAGACCGTGCTGTTTCGCGAAGGAGCGGACGCAATCGCGCGGCGCGAACGGGAGGAGCTGCGCTTCACACCGCACGCCGGAGCCTGGACCACCAGCGGGGACGAAGGATTGCTCGGGTATCCGGGCGGACTGGAACGCGCCTGGGCTGCGCTCAACAACCCGAACGCCGGTGACGTGATCGTCTCCGCGGCGCCCGGGTTCGAGTTCGCCGACCTCGCCGGCCATCATCACTCCGGCGGAGGCAGTCACGGCTCGTTGCGGCGCGGCGACTCGGAGGTTCCGATGCTGACGATCGGGATCGATGCGCAACCGCAGTCGATCGTGGAGATCGCGCCCGCCGTGCTCCAGCACTTCGGCGTCGCGCCACCCGCGTACGCGCGTACGCTGACGCGTGCCGCCTGATCCCGCAGCAGAGGCCAGGAGCCGGATGGTCGACGCGCAACTGCGCGGCAGGGACGTCGTCGACGAGCGGGTGCTCGCCGCGATGGAACGAGTCCCGCGTGACCTTTTCGTGCCGGAGAAGGTCCGCCACCGCGCTTACGACGATGCGGCGCTGCCGATCGGCGACGGCCAGACGATCTCCCAGCCGTACATGGTCGCCCGGATCTGCGAGGCGCTTTCGCTGACCGGGCCCGAGCGCGTTCTGGATGTCGGCACGGGCTCTGGCTACCAGGCCGCGGTGCTCGCCGAGCTCGCGGAGGAGGTGGACACGATCGAGCGCATCCCGGAGCTGGCCGAGCATGCCCGTGCAAACCTCGCGGCCGCAGGCTACGGCCGGGTCACTGTCCATGTCGGCGACGGGTCGCGCGGCTTGCCCGAGCGGGCGCCGTTCGACGCGATCGCGGTCGCAGCGGCGGCACCGGAGCTGCCACGAACGCTCTACGAGCAGCTCGAGCCGCGCGGGCGGCTCGTGGTGCCCGTGGGGCGGCGAGGGATGCAGCGCCTCGAGGTGATCGTCCATAGCCCAGAGGGCCCCGCCGTCCTGCGCTCCCTTCCCTGTCGTTTCGTCCCCCTCCTGGGAGAAGAGGGGTTCTGAGACGTTTGCGTCCGGTCGGTCCGGGCACGATGGGCCTGCCTGTGCGTCTGCACGGGATCCAGCTCGGGCGGCCGGTCGACCTGCTCCTCGATCCGGACACGCGGCGGGCGGTCGGGCTCGATCTTCTGTGTGGCGACGAGGTGCACCGCTTTCTGCCTGTTGCCGTTCGCCAGCTGCCCATCTCCGGCAACGACGACGTCCTGCAGCAGTCCGACCTTTCGTCCGTGCCGCTCGACCGGGCCCCCCCGCAGTCGGCCGAGCGCAAGCGTGCGGGCACGGTAGAAGTCCAGCTCGTGCTGCTCGAGGAGGATTTCGTCGCGGTCGACCGCCGCCGTCGGGAAGTCGCCGCGATCGTGGCGAACGAGCGCATCCCGTTCGATGCGGCGCTGCGATTCGCTCCCGCACGCCGGTCTGCCGCCTAACCTCTAGTCTCTCCAACCTCATGGATGAGCGGGACGCAGCAGTCGCCGCGGGGCTGCGCGCCCGCGCCTATCAAGCACTGCGCCAGCGGAGCAACTGGGAGCAGCTGGCGAAGTTCTGCGCCGTCGGGGCCTCGGGCTACATCGTCAACCTGATCGTCTACGTTGCGCTGCTCGACGGCGCCAATCTGGACTATCGCCTGGCGGCGACGGGCTCGTTCCTCGTCGCCGTCACCAACAACTACCTCTGGAATCGGCTCTGGACCTTTCGCCGAGACCGCGGCCACTTTGCGCACCAGGGCCTGCGCTTCCTCGCGGTGTCGGTGATCGTCTACGTCGGCAACCTGGTGATCCTCTCTGTGCTGGTCGAGCTGGGGGTTGGGAAGATCGTGTCGCAGGCGATCGCGATCGTCCTGGTCACGCCGGCGAACTTCATCGGCAACAAGCTCTGGTCGTTCCGGAGACGGCACTGAGGCTGCTCCTGTCCGTGGCCGTCGCCGTGCTCGTGGCAACGGCTTTCGTTTCGAGCGCCTCGGCCGCCAACCCTCGAATGACGAAGGAGCGCGCAACGGCGCTCTTCCTCGGCAACGACAAGGTTGCGGATTGGGTCGACCGCTACCCGCAGAAAGGACGTGTTACCGATGCGACCTACGAGGCCGATGCGTCGAAATGTTCCGCGGGCGCACAGAACGGCTGCTGGACCGTGCATGTCTGGTGGAGCAAGAACAAGCGCGTCGACGCCGGAGAGATCGCGCAGGGCAAGGTCGATGACATTTCGGGCAGGGTGACCGAAGCGTGGACGGGCCCACAGGTCGCCTGGAAGATGGCCCGGGGCTACGAGGGCGCATTCGGGGGCAAGAAGATCAACTCCTGGCCGGTCTGGCTCGCCTTCTGCGTGGCCTTCTTGCTCGGGCTCGCAGACTTCCGCAGGCCGCTGTCGCTTCGAAATCTCGACCTGCTTGCACTGCTGTCGTTCTCGGTCTCGCTCTGGTATTTCAACGACGGAAACATCTTCGCAAGCGTGCCTCTCGCGTATCCGCCGCTCGTGTACCTCCTCGCACGCTGTGTCTGGGTCGGTGTGCGCGGCCGCCCCGCGCGTGCAGCGCGTCCGCTCTGGAAACCGGTTGTGCTGCTCGCCGCAGCGGTCTTCCTGATCGGCTTCCGCGCGGGCCTCAACCTCGAGGACTCGAACGTGATCGACGTCGGCTACGCCGGAGTGATCGGCGCGCAGCGCATCGCGAGCGGCGTGATGCCGTACGACAATTTTCCCAAGGAGGACGAGCTCAAGGCGTGCGGGCCGGCCGACTCCGCGGGCGAGATCCGCGACCGGATCCAGTCCAACGGGCGCTGCGAGTCAGCGAACCCACTCGGGGACACCTACGGTCCGGTTGCGTACGAGGCGTATCTGCCCGGCTACTGGATCCGGGGCTGGTCGGGGAAGTGGGACAAGCTCCCGGCCGTGCACCTCACCTCGATCATCTTCGACGTGCTCTGCGCGCTGGGGCTGGGGCTCGTCGGCTTACGCTACGGCGGCCGTTGGCTGGGTGCCGCGCTCGCATTCGCTTGGGCGGCGTTCCCGTTCACCCAGTACGTCTCCATGTCCAACACGAACGATGCGATCGTGCCGGTCTTTCTCATCTTCGGCTTTTGGTTGGCGAGCTCTCCCAGGGCGCGCGGGTCCACCGTCGCTCTCTCCGGCTGGACGAAGTTCGCGACGCTCATCGTCGCGCCGCTCTGGCTGACCTATCCCGGCCCGGTCCGGCGACCTCGTCCAGCGCTTGCCTTCGCCGTCGGGTTCCTGGTCGCCACCCTCGTCGCTTTCTCCGTTCTGCTGCTCGACGGCCACCCGATCCAGGCCGCGCAGACGTTTTACGAGCGGACGCTCAAGACGCAGATCACTCGTGAATCGCCGTTCTCGCTCTGGGATTGGGCGCAGTACCACGCGCGGGGAATTCCGGATCTCCACATCGTGCAGCGGGTGCTCGAGGGACTGCTCGTGCTCGGCGCGGTGGCGGCGGCGTTCGTACCGCGCACAAAGACGCCGCTGCAGCTGGCCGCGTTGACCGGCGCACTCCTGATCGGCTTCGAGGTCGTGCTGACGCACTGGTTCTACCTCTACATCCCCTGGTTCTTCCCCTTCGTCGTGTTTGCTCTGCTCTGGAATGGTCCTGAGCAGTTCGAAGCCGGCGTCTGAGCGCTCCGTGGTCGCCGCGGCGTTCGCGGCGATCGCGCTCTTCGTCGTGTCGTGGACGCTGCTGCACGTCGGCTTCTACAAGCACAAGCAGCTGATCGACACGCCCGTCTACCAGCACTACGGCAATGCGATCGCAGAGGGAAAGGTTCCGTACCGCGATTTCAAGGTCGAGTACCCGCCCGGTGCGCTACCCGTCTTCGCTCTTCCCGGGCTTGCCGAGCCCGGCCGGGATCAAAACGTGTCGACCGGCTTCCGCCGTTCGTTCGAGACACTGATGTGGTTGTGCGGCGCCGCCGCCCTGGCCGCCATGGCGGTGGTCCTGCGCATACTCCGGCGAAGCACGGTGAGCGTCTGGGCTGCGCTCTGCTTTACAGCAATCGCTCCACTCCTGCTGGGCTCGGTCCTTCTCAGCCGCTTCGACCTCTGGCCGGCGGCGCTTGTCGCCGCTGCCTTGGCAGCGCTCGTGTCGGGACGGCTGCGTCTTGGCCATGCATTACTCGGGCTCGGTGTCACCGCGAAGCTCTATCCGGCCGTGTTCGTGCCGCTCGGCGTTGCGTTCGTGTGGAAACGGGCGGGCCGGCGCGAGGCGCTCACGTGTCTGGCACTCGCGCTGGGCGTGGTCGCGGCCGTCTTTGCCCCCTTCGTGATCCTGTCCCCTGGCGGCGTCTGGCAAAGCGTCAGCGTTCAGTTGACCCGGCCGCTGCAGGTCGAGAGCCTCGGGTCGGCGCTACTCCTGGTCGCACATCACGTGTTCGGGCTCGGCGTGACGGGAGACACGAGCCACGGTTCCCAGAATCTCGCCGGTAACGCCGCCGAGTGGCTCGCGGTTATCTCGACGGTGCTGCAGGCGGGTGTGCTGATCTGGATCTGGGCCGCATTCGTACGCGGGCGGGGGGACGCCGAAGCGCTCGTCAGTTCGACCGCCGCCGCGCTCTGTGCGTTCGTCGCCTTCGGGAAAGTCCTGTCGCCGCAATTCGTGATCTGGCTGATTCCGATCGTGCCGCTCGTGCGTGGCCGCCGCGGGCTCGGAGCGAGCGCGCTACTCGGCGTCGCGCTCGTCCTGACGCAGATCTGGTTCCCGTTTCGCTACTTCAGGCTCTCGCTCAACTTCGAAGCCGGGCTTTCGTGGGTGCTACTCGCGCGCGACCTGACGCTGGTCGCTCTCGTTGCGGCGCTCGTGGTCACGTTGGGCCGTGCGACCGCCGCTCGCTAGCGCTCTTTAAACCGGCACGCGCACGGCCTCGCAACTCGTTGCGCGACCGTCCGCGCCGCATTCGACGAGGACGCCCTCGATCCGCACGTCGCCCGACGCCGTCTCGAAGCGTATGGGCATCCCGGTGCGCATCGCCTTGATCGCAAGCTCGGCCTGCACGCCGATCACCGAGTCGTGCGGCCCGGTCATCCCCGCGTCGGTGATGGCCGCCGTGCCACCGGGTTGAACGCGTGCGTCGTTCGTCTGGATGTGCGTGTGCGTTCCGAAGACCGCGGTCACCTTGCCGTCGAGCCACTTCGCCAGAGCGACTTTCTCGCTGGTTGCTTCGGCGTGCATGTCGACGACGATCACCGGCGTGCGCTTGCGCGCCTCGTCCACGAGCTCGTCGATCACCTCGAAGGGACCGACGGGTGGACCGAGGAAGAGCGAGCCGAGCAGGTTGATCACCGCGACCTCGTTGCCGTCGGAGGCCTTGACGAACGTGAGGCCTTTGCCGGGAGCGCGCTTCGACAGGTTCGCCGGTCTGATCAGGCGGTCGCTCTCTTTCAGGTACGGAATGATCTCAGCGCGCCGCCACACGTGATTGCCGAGCGTCATCACATCGACGCCGGAAGCGAACATCTTGTCCGCGAGCTTGGGCGTGATGCCGACGCCGTCCGCGAGGTTCTCTCCGTTGAGGATGCAGAGATCCGCACCCAGTTCATCCCGCAGTGACCGAAGGCGTCCCTCGATGGCCCGCCGGCCGGGCACACCGACCGCGTCGGCAATGAACAGGAGCTTCAGGGTAGTAGCGTCGCGGCGGGGCGCAGCTCGATGGCCACGTGGTTGCCGGCGTCCTGCGTGTACTTCGAGAGCGCCTGCCTCTCGACTCCGGACAGATCGAGCATGCGGCCGACCTTCGTGCTCGACGCAGCGATCATCGAACCGACGGTGAGAGCCGGGTCAGGGCTCAGGTGGGTGAGCGAGACCACGAGCGACGGTGCAACCGACGGTTGGATGTCGATGCGCGAGCCGTAGGCGCGGCCGTTCAGGATGTAGTCCGAGATCCCGACGATCGTGCCGTCCACCGGCGCGTAGACGTCCGTGCCCGGCAGGGCGCCGACGTCCAGCACTGCGGTCTCGCCGCCGCTCAACTGGTAGTAGACGAAACCCGCGCCGCCGCCGCCGAAGATCTTGTGCGCGAGTCGCGAGAGCGCACCTTCGTTGCCCTGACGGCCGAGCGGGCTCAGTGGCAGCGCTCCGTCGCCGGAGGAGTGATAGCCGATCGCGGTGACGCGGCTCTGTGCGACCGGCAACTGGATGCGCAGCCCGCTGTGCAGAGCGACCGTGAGCGGTGTCGGGGGGCCGACGGGCAACAGCCGGCCGGCCGGGCCCGGCAGCGCCTGCGACGGTTCGCGCGTTGCTCCCTGCCCGAACGCGGTAATCAGCAGCGTCCCCAAGAGGACGCCGCAAACGACGGTGAGGACGATGAGACGCCGTGCCCGGTGAGGCACAGGTTCGCGCCCGGGACGCTGGCGCGCCGCAGGGACTCGGCGGGAGGGGGCCGGCACTCGCGGCACCGTAACGGACCCTGACACCTCCTTCAACCGATGAGAGGGCCGACTTTGTGACACCGGAACCCGCGTATGCACCTGCATTTCGACCCACAGCTCGTGACGGTCGAGCGCGAGGTTGCCGTCCGCAGCCCAGTCCCAGTCCCAATCCGGGGGTCGCGAGGTGGGGAACCGTATGACCTCCGCTGTACGATCACCCGCATGCCCGCCAGGGCCAAGATCGAGATCCCGCGCTGGATCCAACTGGCCGGGTTCCCGGTCCTGCTGCTCTTCCTTTGGGTTGCGGCGGGCGCGGTCCGTCACGTCGTCTTTCTCTTCCTCGTCGCGCTGCTGATCGCGCTGCTGCTGAGCCCTGTCGTCCGGCTGGTGCAGAGGGTCCGAATCCCTCGCGGCTTCGCAGTCGCGTTCGTGTACCTCGTCTTCGCGGTTGCGTTGATCGCCGCCATCGGGGCTCTCGGGACCGTGGTCGTCAGTGAGACGAAGACGGCCGCGAAACGGGTCGATTCCTACTTTACGAACGTGAACGGACGAACAGGCCTCGTCGAGGCCGATCGCGACGTGAACCGCCTGCAGGATTGGCTCAACGCGCACCGCCTGGGCGGGATCAAGATCGAGAATCGCGGCCACAGGCTCATACGCGACATCCGCAAGCACGACATCGGCAAGTACACGAACAGGTTGGTCAACTTCCTCGAGGGTGCGGCGGTCTCGATCGGGAAGCTGCTCTTCAGCGTGATCGTGGTCTTCGTCGTGTCGATCTACATGCTGCTCGACTTTCCAAAATTGGAGCGCCGGATCAACAGGCGGTTTCCAGCCGAGCCCGGCTCGGTGCCGTTGGTGCTGCGCATGGAGCAGTCGTTGGCGAGTTACGTCAAAGGCCAGTCAATCGTGTCGCTGATCATCGGCACGAGTGCGGGCGTGGGTTTATGGCTCTTCGGTGTGCTCGGGTGGCTCCCGAACGGCCAGAAGTACGCGCTGCTCTTCGGCGCGTGGGTTGCGATCACCGAGCTCATTCCGTACCTGGGACCGTGGCTCGGCTCGATCCCGCCGTTCCTGTACGCGCTCGTCATCCATCCTGTGTCGGCGGTCTGGGTCGCGTTGCTGTTCCTGGCGATCCATCAGGTGGAAGGTCACATCGTCGTGCCGAACGTGATGGGGAGCGCACTGCGGTTGCATCCGTTGCTCGTCATCTTCGGGCTGCTCGCCGGCGGCGAGATCTACGGCTTGCCGGGCGCGTTGATCGCATTGCCGCTGCTTGCGGCTGCGCGGGCGATGTGGGAGTTCTTCGGCGAGCGTGTCGAAATGGAACCGTGGGACGAAGGGGAGGTGCCGCCGGTCGACGTCGGTTTAGAAGAAGCGAAGCCTCCTCCGGCTGCGGCGAGTCGTTGAGCGACGCGGTGCTGCGCGCGCGAGCGGTCGCGCGCCGTTTCGGCACACAGGTTGCACTCGAGCCCACCGACGTGGACGTCAATGCCGGCGAAGCGCTCGCGCTGATCGGCCCGAACGGCGCGGGGAAGTCGACCTTGCTGGCGCTCCTTGCCGGTGCACTCGAGCCGAGCGCCGGGACGATCGAGCGGGTCGAAGTGCAGGTCGGCTGGGTGCCGCAGCGCACGGCGTTCTACGACCGCCTGACGGCGCGGGAAAACCTCGAGTTGTTCGCACGACTGGAAGGCGAGCCGGATCACGCCGCGGCGGCGGAGAAGCTCCTCGGGCGGTTCGAGGTCCCCGCCGACCGCCCCGCACACACGCTCTCCGTCGGCAATCGCCAGCGCCTGAACGTCGCACTCGCGCTGCTAGGTAGTCCACGTGTGTTGCTGCTCGACGAGCCGACCGCCGCGCTCGACCCGGGGCAGCGCCGCCGACTGTGGGAAACGGTGACCGCGTTGCGTGACGAAGGCGGCGCGGTGGTCTTCGCGACGCAGAACCTCGAAGAGCTCGATCTCTACGCCGATCGGGTCGCAGTCCTCCAGCGAGGGCGGCTGACGTTCGTCGGGCCAACCGCGGCTTACGGCGAGCTTCATGCCGAAGAGATCTTCACGTGAGGCGCTCGGCCCTCGTCCTGCGGAAGGACTTGCGCGTGCTCGTGCGCTCGCCCCTCCTGCTCGGTGTCTTGATCGCCTACCCGTTGTTGGTCGCAGGGCTCGTCGGCCTCGTCGCCGGCTACGGGAGCTCGAAGCCGCGCGTCGCGTTCGTGGACGAGGATCACCTGCCGCAGGTCGTCTCTGTCGGGGGGCATCGGTTTCGGATTCAGGACGCGATCGACGAGGTCGGCAAGAACGTCCATCTCGTGCGGATGGACCCGGTGACGGCACGGCGCGCGCTCGCGACCGGGCGGGTCGTCGCGACGTTGACGGTTCCTCCCGGCTTCCTCGCCGACCTGAAGAGTGGCCTGCACTCGCCAAGCCTCGTCTACCAGGTCACGCGCGGTGGGATCTCCTCGCGCGTGACCCAGCAGGTGCAGGCGCTCGTCTACGGGCTCAATCGCCAGTTGCAAACCGCGTACGTGCAGACCGACTTGAGGTACGTGCAGCTGATCGTCACAGGAGGACGCGCGGAGTTCGGCGGCCGAACCTACGACGTCCTCGGCCTGGCGCGCATGCAGAAGCTGCTGCAGCAGTTGCCGCCGGGCCCGCAGCGCGACCGGATCGCCGAGTTCGCCCGCATCGCCGGCGTCGCGCTGGCGCAGACGGGCAGCCTACTCGGCGCAACGGCGAATCCGATCGGGCTCGAGCGGGCGCACGAGGATTCGCGCAGCTCGCTCCTCTCCGCGCAGGTGCAGTCGTACGCGCTGGCGCTGACGATCACCTTCCTCGCGCTGCTGCTGGCCGCCGGCGCGATCGCCAGCGAGCGCGACGAAAATGCGATCGGGCGGCTCAGGCGCGGACTCGTCTCCATGGGTGAGCTCGTGTCCGCGAAGGTGGCACTCGCCGCAGTGGTCGCGCTCGCGCTCGGGCTGACGATTGCGGTCGTCTTCGGCGTGATCGTCGAGGCCGGCGGCGTGGCCGGCGGGGAACCGTGGCAGCGCTTGCCCCTGCTTGCGGCCGGGCTCGTCGTCGCGGGAGCGGCG
>DASWGR010000121.1:0-4311 GCA_036393535.1 Gaiellaceae bacterium
AGGTTCGTGTTCGAGATCGTCCTGAGCGGCGGGAACCGCTCCGAGCCGAGCTGGAAGATCCAAACTGGCTCGTCGAAGTCCTTGACGCGGTGCTCGCCGAGATCCTGGAGCTCGTCGCCTGCATGGTCGCGCGTCGCCTTCGAGAGCAGGACTTGGCCGCCGTGGCCGGAGGCGGCGATGCGCGCCGCGAGGTGGACGTCCGAGCCTACGTACCCTTCGTTGTCGACATACGGCGTGCCGGTGTGCAGGCCCATGCGCACGCGCACCTGACCCGACGCGAGCGCCCGCTCGCCCTGCGCGGCACCGGCGAGCGCACCGTGTGCGGTGGGAAACGCGAAGAAGAACGCGTCCCCCTGCGTATCGACCTCGACACCGCCGTGGCGGTGGAAAGCATCCCGCAACACTCGGCGGTGCTCGGCCAAGGCTGCGGCGTATCCGGTGTCCCCGAGCTCGTGGAGCAGCCTGGTCGAGCCGTCGACGTCGGTGAAGAGGAAAGTGACGGTTCCACCCGGCAGATCGGCTCGAGCCACGAGACAACGGTCTCGCCGACCGCACACATTGTCAAGCCAGTTCGTGTCGATCAGGGCGACCAGGCAACCGTCGACTGCCACGGCTCGGGCAGCCGCAGTCGCTCCAGCATCCGCCTGCCGGCGGCACCGACGGACTGCCTTTGCGCGTCTTCGCGCGTCTACGCGACGGCCGCTGACGGATCGCGCCGGGGCCAGTTCCAAGCGGTCGCGACGATCGTCAGCGTAAGCGCGATCTCGAGGAGGCCAAACAAGAAGTAGTAGACCCAGCTCTCGCCGAGGAGGTTGCTCACGTTGACGAGCGTGAACAGCAGCCCAAGCGCGAGATTGGCGGGCCGGTTGCGGGATGCGCGCAGCGTCAGCGAAAGGGCGATCATCAGCGCTGGCAAGATGACGATCAGAGAAGCGATGACCAGCGAAAACTGCGAGACGTCGAACGTCCCGATCTTGCCGCTCTCGATCTTGGCGATCTGGCCGGGACGGTACAACGACAGTATGTCGGCGTAGACGTAGAGCAGCATCATCGCCGTCCACAACCCTGCGAGCTTTACCTTCACGCTGACGCTCTGGTCGAAGAGTGTCCCATCGGAGCCGCGGTGAATGCGTGCCGATGCCGTCACGGGACCGATCCTGTCATAGGGGAATCTGCGCTGCGCGGCCCGAGCGGCGGACTACGTCGCCTCGTGGGAGGGGCGAACCGATCCGCCCCTCCCGCTGCTTCTCGTGGCGGCGGCGCGAGTCCGGCGCTACGCCGGTTGCACCCGGAAGTTGCCGTTCACCGGTACCAGGTCGAACTCAGACGGGACCGTGCAGTCGACACCCGTTTCGACGGCGTAGAAGTTCGCGATGCTCGCGAAGTCCCGCGCGCGGCCCTCGCCGGCGTCGACGACGGCGAAGATCGCCTCCGACCCGACCGGGACTAGCTCCGGATCGCTCGACTGCGTGACGATCCCGCTCACGATCGCGTAGTTGCCGACCACGTTCAGGCAATTCACGTCGACGTGGACGCGGACGCCGGCGCTGGCGTCGTTGATCGTCGCCTCGCCGGTAGCCTCGGTTCCGGCGACCTGCTGCGCCGAGAACGCGATGTGCTCGATCGTGTTCCCGAACAGGACCGTGCCGGAACCGGATGCTGATGCGCCGACCGCTGCCGCTGCTCCTGCCGCGCAGACGAGCGCAAGCGCCGTCACGGCCAGTAGACGCTTCATCTGACCACCTCCTCGGTTGATCCGCGCGAGTCTCCTGCGCCGGAGTGCAGCCGTCAAGCGGCACACGTGTTTGTCGAGCTGGGTCTCCCGTGCTCGACTCCGGACACCCAAACGAGACTCGGAACCTACGATCCCTGGATGATCAGCCGTCCGCTGAGGGTTACGCGAACGCAGATCCTCGCGTTCCGAAGGCGCGTCGGAGCGCTGGATCAACGACTTCCAGCGGGACGACGTTCGCTGCGGCGTGCGGCGTGGGCCGGTCTACAGGACAGCATGCCCCGTGCCGCACTCTTGTCCATCCACGCACGCGTGGAAGCCACCCGGCCGTCCGCCTGGGAGGACCCCTCGCTCGTGCAGGTGTGGGGACCGAGGTACCAGGTCTACGTCGTCGCCGCGCACGACCTCGCAGTGTTCACACTCGGCAGGCTCCCGGACGCCGGCAAGACACGTCGGACGGCGGAGGACCTCGCGGAGCGTCTGCACGTGTTGCTCGACGGGACCCGAATGCGGTACGACGACGCCGGGCAGGCGCTCGGCGTGCACGGCAACACGCTGCGTTATGCCGCCTTGACGGGCACGCTCGCGATTCGGTGGGAGGGCGCACGGCGACCCACTGTGTGGACCGTTCCTCCGCCCGACATCGCTCCGGGGGAGGCGACTCTCGAACTGGCGCGCCGCTACCTGCACATCTTCGGCCCGGCGGGGGCGGAGGCGTTCGGAAAATGGGCGGGCATCGGCGCGCAGAAGGCCGTTCGCGCGTTCGACGATCTTCGCACTGAGCTGATCCCGGTACTGACGCCGCCGGGTAGCGCGTTCATGCTCGCTCGCGATGAGTCCGCCATCCGGGAGGCTCCAGCGGCGGCGAGTGCTGCGCGACTGCTACCGAGCGGGGATGCCTATACCTTGCGCGCGACGAGCGAAGACCGTGCGCTCCTGGTGCCGGATGACGGCCGACGTCGCGAGCTGTGGACGCCGCGTGTGTGGCCCGGCGCGCTCCTCGTGGCAGGGGAGGTCGTCGGCACATGGCGCCGCGCCCAGCGGACGGTGACGATCCAGGCCTGGCAGCGGCTCTCGCGTGCCGCGCGGGAGGCGGTTGTTGCGGAGGCCGAATCGTTGCCGCTGCCCGACACCGGTGGGCGGATCGTCGTCCACTGGAGCTGACAGGCGCCGCGCGCCGGGGTTGCGACGATGCGGACTAGTAGGCGGTGTCGGACACCGGTCTCAAGCGGGGCGCACCCTGTCCGCCGCGTGTCGGCGCCGTGTCAGTGACGGGGTAAGCGTTGCGACCGCCAAGGCAGCCGCCGCGAGTTCGCCCGCTCAGGTCGTCGCGGCTTTAGCCGCCGGCCGCACGCTTCTTCGAGCCCGCTATCCTCCCCGTATGACGTTGTTGCGGCTTCGTGTGGATGAGCGTCTGCCGGTTCCGGCGGTCGCCCCGCGGCCGCCGCTCGTGCGCGTCCCGGCGTAGGCGCTCCCGCCGCTTCGGCCGGGAGCGCCGCAACCAACTCCGCCAACGCCGATAGACGTCTACGAAGGAGACCTGCGATGTTCGCTGCACGCCTGCTCTCGGGAGCGTTCTGATGAGCACCAACGCATTGCCTCAGCAGTCGGGCGACTTCCCTGCGTGGTATGGCGAGGTGGTACGGCGTGCAGGGCTCGCCGAGAACTCGTCTGTTCGCGGCGCGATGGTGATCAAGCCGTACGGGTACGCGATCTGGGAATTGATCCAGCGCGAGCTGGATGAACGGATCAAGGAGACCGGGCACGAGAACGTCTACTTCCCGCTACTCGTGCCGGCCTCCGTGCTCGCGCAGGAAAGCGAACTTGTCGAGGGGTTCGCGCCGGAGGTCGCGATCGTGACCGAGGCGGGCGGAAAGAAGCTGGAGGAGCCGCTCGCTGTACGTCCCACCTCGGAGGCGCTGATCTGGTCGACCTACGCCCGCTGGGTGCAGTCGTACCGTGATCTACCGCTGCTCTACAACCAGTGGGCGAACGTCGTGCGCTGGGAGCTGCGGCCTCGCCTCTTTCTACGCACGAGCGAGTTTCTCTGGCAGGAGGGCCATACCGCGCACGAGACGGAGGAGGAGGCGATCGCAGAAACGCTGACGATCCTGCACGACGTGTACGCAAACACAATCGAGAACATCCTCGGGATCCCGGTCCTGAGAGGACGAAAGAGCGAGAGCGAGCGCTTCCCCGGCGCTGTCGACACCTACACGCTCGAAGCGCTGATGCGTGACGGCAAGGCGCTCCAGGCGGCGACGTCGCACTACCTCGGCCAGAGCTTCGCGCGCACGTTCAATGTCCGCTACACAGGGCGTGACGGCACCGAGCAGTACCCGTATGCGACCTCGTGGGGCGCGAGCACGCGACTCGTCGGCGGACTCGTGATGGCGCACGGCGACGAGCGTGGGCTCCGGCTGCCCCCGCGGGTCGCGCCGCACCAGGTCGTGATCGTGCCGATCTTCCGCGAAGAGGATCAGGCCGACGTACTCAGGACAGCCGCCGCGGTCGCGGACGAGCTACGCGCGGCGGGTGCGCGCGTTCGTGTCGACGATCGAGCCGAGCACCGGCCCGGC
>DASWGR010000122.1:0-25335 GCA_036393535.1 Gaiellaceae bacterium
AGGATCAGCACCTCGTCGGCACCGACCTTGATCTCCGTTCCGCCGTACTTGCTGAAGATGATCTCGTCATCCTCGGCGACGTCCATGGGAATGTGCTTCCCGTCTTCGTCCCGGGCACCGGGACCTACGGCGAGGACTCGGCCGCGTTGCGGCTTCTCCTTCGCCGTGTCGGGCAGCACGATGCCGCTGATGGTCTGCTCCTCTTCCTCCAGGACCTCGACGATCAGGCGGTCACCAAGCGGCTGCAGGTTCATCCACATTCCTCCTGTTCAGACGACTTTGTGACATCCATTGGCACTCTCATGGTGTGAGTGCCGAGGCATTCTAGCGTGCCTTGGCCGACCGCTGCAAGACCGCACGTACCACTGTGTTACAAAGTCGTGGTGCGTCGCGAATTCTCGGCGGGAGGCGTCGTCGTCCGGAACCTACGCGGGCGTCCCGCGCTGGCCGCGATCCGGCCGGCCGGCAAGCCGGAAGGCACCTGGGCCCTGCCAAAAGGCCTGATCGGGCCCGGTGAGCGGGCCGAGGTGACTGCTCTGCGGGAGGTGCGCGAGGAGACGGGGGTGGAGGCGACGCCCGTCGAGAAGCTGGGGGACGTCCGCTACGTCTACACCTGGGACGGCGAGCGGGTCTTCAAGGTGGTCAGCTTCTTCCTGTTCCGCTACCGGGCCGGGCGCCTGGGCGACATTCCGCCCGAACACGGCCACGAGGTCGCGGAGACCCGTTGGCTTCCGCTCGAGGAGGCGCCCGAGCTGCTCGCGTACAAGGGCGAGCGGGAGATGGCGGCAAAAGCGCTGGAGCGGCTCTCGCGTTAGCGTTAGGCTCCCGCGCGTGAGCGAGCCGGAGACCGAGGCACCGCCTCCCGAGCCCGAGGCAGCGCCTCTCGAGGTTGAGTCCCGCTTCCGGCGCGGCATTCGCTACTCGCACCGGACCGGGCTCTATACCTCGCTCGTCATCGCAATCGCGACCATCGTCTTTCTCATCCTGCTGGTCGCCCGCAACACACGCCGGGTGAAGGTCGACTACGCCTTCGGGAGTACCCAGGCACGCCTGGTCTGGCTCGTGATCATCAGTGCGATCACGGGCTGGGTGCTCGGAATCGTGACCGCGTTCCTCATCCGCCGCCGTACACGCTGGCGCCGGCCCACGTGACCGAGGCCATGTACGCGCTCAACTTCTACTCCCCGATCGTCGTGGAACAGCTCCGCAGCGGTCGGAAAACCGCGACGATCCGGCTCGGCGACAAATCCGCGAAGTACCGCAAGGGGATGATCGTCCAGGTGCTCGCGGGCATGCGCTTCAGCCCGCGGGAGCGAGTGTTCGCCGCGGTGATCGACAAGGTGGAAGTGAAGATGCTGTCGGAGCTGTCGCCGCGGGAGATCGAGCATGACAACCCAGAGATCCGCCGCACAGAGGACATGGCGTCGTTCCTCAGCCAGCTCTACAACCGCGAAGTCACGCCCGACGACACGGTGACCGTGATCCGGTTCTCGCAGATCAAGGACTGACGCATCCGCGTCACAGTTTCGTACCCGTGCCTGGCACCGGTACGCAACGAGAGGCGCCCCGCCACGCGGACTCGTGGCTTGAACCGCGACAATCTCGTTCCGGTTTCGTACCCGTGCCTGGCACCGGTACGAGCGGAAGGAGCTAGCGCCTGCGGATCTTCGTCCCGAAGAGCTCCGGCTCCCGGAGCTGTTCGCCGCACGACTCGCAGTCCACCGCAAACGTCGAGCTGAACGGGGCCGAACAGGACGGGCAGCGGCGGAGCATCCTGCCGCCGCACTGCGGGCACTCCTCCGGCACCTCCGCTTCGAAGTCGTCGAACCATCGCCGCGCGGCGCCGCAGCCCAGACAGAACGCCACCCAGTCGCCGAGCACCTTGCGGCGCTCCTCGCGGAGCCAGTCCGAGGCCTTGCCCATCAGCGGTTCTGGAGCGTGTCCAGCCCGATCGCGAGCGCGATCCCGAGACGACGATCGAGCTTGCGCTCGTGATCGGCGCTCAGATCCAACACGTACCGGTCGCGCAGCTGGAACTTCCTGTTCATGTGACCGATCGCCTGACCGTCCATCAGCAGGTCGAAGTTGTAGGGGATCGGCAGCCACTCGCCGTACGGGACAAAGTCCACCACGCGGCGTGCGATCGCCATCGGCAGGCTCCGCTCCTGCGCCGTCACCACCTCACCACCGTCGGCGTCGGTCACCTTCCAGGTGGATCGGAACAACGACTTCCCGAACACGTGCTCGAGAACGCCGATCGGCGACCCGTCCGGCTCGGTCACGTCATAGCGGGCGCCGCCGATGTCGAACATCGAGCGCGCCTTGATCCGGAAGAGCTCCTGCGTCTCCTGCTCATCCGCGAAGAAGCGGATGTCCTCCTTGATCGCCATTCGCTTCTGTCGCACGAAAGCGATCGGCCCTCCGAGAGGCGTCTCCCCGGCCGCCAGGGGCGTCACCCGGTAGAGATTGATCATCGGCCGCACGAGCTGGTCGACGAGGAAGCGGTCTTGGGCGAAGCGTTCGTCCTGCACGGGAGACGATGGTAACCCCAGTCGTTAGAGTGCGACGGCCATGGCGATAGCCCGGGAAGCCGAGCCGGTTGGTTCTCTGAAAGAGGTCCGCGAGGCGGGCCTCCTCCGCGAGGATCTCCTCGGCATCTACAGAAACATGGTGATGAGCCGCGGGATCGAGGAGCGCGGCCACATCCTCTATCGCCAGGGCAAGATCCCCGGCTCGTTCTACACCGGCCGTGGGAACGAAGGCGCCGCCGTGGGTGTGGCGACCGCAATGGGCGCCGACGACGTCGGCACGCCGCTGCACCGCGACATGGGCGTCCACGTCGTGCGCGGCGTCGAGCCGTGGCGGATCTTCGCGCAGTTCATGGGCCGGGCGGACGGCCCGACGAAGGGCAGGGACGGCAACGTCCACATGGCGGATTCCAAGCTTGGGCTGATCGCGATGGTCAGCCATCTGCCCGCGATGCTCCCGGTCGCAGTCGGCTGCGCGCTCGCCTTCCGCATTCGTGAGGAGAAGCGCGTCGCCGTGGGCTGGTTCGGCGAAGGCGCTTCGGCGCGCGGGGACACCCACGAATCGATGACCCTGGCCGGCGTGCGCAAGCTTCCGATGGTCTTCATCTGCGACAACAACCAATGGGCGTATTCGACGCCCACACACCTCGAGTTCGCAACGCAGCACGTCGCCGACCGCGCAGAGGCGTACGGCTTCGAGGGAATCGTCGTCGACGGCACCGACGTGCTCGCCGTGTACCGCGAGGCAAAGCGCGCGATCGAGAAGGCGCGCGAGGGCGGCGGGCCGACTCTGATCGAGTGCGTCACGCTCCGGATGGAAGGCCACGCCGTGCATGACGACGCTTTCTACGTCCCGAAGGAGCTGTTCGAGAAGTGGGCGGAGAACGATCCGATCGAGCGCTTCCGCACGTGGCTGCGTACGAACGCGGACATGTCCGACGAGGAGGAGGACGAAATCACCGGGGAGGTCAAGAAGACTCTGAACGACGCCCTCAAGCGGGCTGAGGAATCGCCGATGCCGGATCCTGCGACGCTCCTCGAGGGCGTCTACGCAACGCCGGAAGATCTCGACACTCCGCACCACAAATAGTGGCTGAGCTCACCTACCTGCAAGCAATCTCTGACGGGCTACGCACCGAGATGCGGCGCGACAAGCGCGTCTTCGTGATCGGCGAGGACGTCGGCGTCTACGGTGGCGCCTTCAAGGTCACGCTCGGCTTCCAGGAGGAGTTCGGGCACTGGCGTGTCCTGGACGCGCCACTGGCCGAGACGGCAATCGTCGGCGCCTGCACCGGCGCGGCGATCATGGGCCTGCGGCCGGTAGCGGAGATGCAGTTCGCCGACTTCATCTCGTGCGCCTGGGACCACCTCGTCACCGTCGCCGCGAAGCAGCGCTACCGCGCCGGGACACCCGTCCCGATTACCGTGCGCTTGCCATCGGGCGGCGGCTTCTCCGGCGGCCCCTTTCACTCGCAGAATCCGGAATCGTCGTTCGCGCACATCCCCGGCCTCAAGTGCGTCTGCCCCGCAACTCCGGAGGATGCGAAAGGACTGCTGATCAGTGCGATCGAGGATCCGAATCCTGTCCTCTACTTCGAGCACAAGCACCTCTACCGCCGCATCAAGGGCGAAGTGCCCGAAGAGCGTTACACGGTGCCGATCGGCAAAGCCCGCACGCACCGCGAAGGCGACGACATCTCGGTGATCACGTGGGGCGCGATGGTGTACACGGCCGAGGAGGCAGCGCAGCAGCTCGAAGCGGACGGCGTGTCCGTCGAGATCATCGACCTGCGCACCGTCATGCCGTGGGACAAGGCCGCTGTGCTCGAGTCGGCGCGCAGGACGTCAAAGGTGCTCGTGCTCCACGAGGACACGCGCACGGGCGGCTTCGGTGCCGAGATCGCAGCCACAGTGGCGGAGGAGGCTTTCGAGGATCTCGACGCCCCCGTCAAGCGCATCGCCGCGCCGGATACACCGGTCCCGTTTTCACCGCCGCTCGAGAAGGCATTCATTCCGCAGGTGGACGACGTGACCGCAGGCCTGCGCGAGTTGGCGGAGTACTAAAGAGATATGGCCACCACCGAGGCAATCGACGTCGTCATGCCGCAGATGGGCGTGTCCGTCTCCGAGGGCACGGTCACCAAGTGGCTGAAGCAGGAGGGTGAGCAGGTCGAGGCAGACGAATCGCTCCTCGAGATCTCGACCGACAAGGTCGACACCGAGGTGCCGAGCCCTGCGTCGGGGACGCTGACGCAGATCCTGGTGCAGGAGGGCGAGACGGTCGAGGTCGGCACGAAGCTCGCCGTCATCGGCGGGGACGGAGCCGCTGCTGCGCCGAAGGAGGACGTGCCCGAGCCCGCGACGGCTCAGGCCGCAGCCGAGTCGGCGGCCGTGTCCGACGCGCCCGCATCACCGCCGACCGCCAACACTGTCGATGAAGCGAAGCCCGCGCCCGCCGCCGCGAGCGAGACGACAGAGGAGCCGTCCACCAACGGCAAGACGTTCGTCTCACCGGTCGTCGCCAAGATCGCTTCGGAACACGGCGTGGATCCGAGCCAGGTAAAGGGAACCGGGCGCGGCGGCCGCGTTACGAAGAAGGACATCCTCAACTTCATCGAGTCGGGCGGACAGGCTGCACAGCAACCGGCCGCGCCGGCGCCCGCACAGGCTCCGAAGGCGCCTGCTCCGGTTGCGGCACCGGCGCCCGTGCCGACACAGGTGGGCGAGAGCTTCGAGCCGATGACCGCGATGCGCAAAGGCATCGCCGAACACATGCGCCGCTCGCTCGACACTTCGGCGCACGTCACGAGCGCGATCGAAGTCGACATGTCGAAGGTCTCGGCGATCCGCTCGAAGCTGAAGAAGGAATACCAGCAGAGCTACGGCGTCAACCCGACGTACCTCATCTTCGTCGCGCGCGCGGCCGCGGAGAACCTACGGGAGTACCCATGGATCAACGGCGAGATCCGCGGCGACCAGATCGTGACACGCAGCTACGTCAACCTCGGCTTCGCGGTGGAGCTGCAGGACGGCAAGGGCCTGATCGTTCCGGTCGTCAAGAACGCCGAGACGCTCAACCTGCTCGGGCTGGCGAAGGCCGTCACCGACATCGCACAACGCGCCCGCGACAAGAGGCTGCTGCCGGACGAAGTCCAGGGCGGTACGTTCACGATCACCAACCCCGGCGGCTACGGCACCTTCCACGGAACGCCCGTGATCAGCCAGCCGCAGGCCGCGATCGTCGGCACCTACGCAGTCGTCAAGCGCGCCTGGGTCATCCAGGACGACATGGGCGAAGACGTGATCGCGATCCGCCCGATCATGAACCTCACGCTGACGTACGACCACCGCCTCGTGGACGGCGCACTTGCCGGCCGCTTCCTGCGCGACCTGCGCCATAAGCTCGAAACCTGGGACGAGTCGACGTACTAATCAGCTGGTGCGGCAGCATGCCGCACAGTGAACGCGATGAACCAGTCCTCTTTGGTCTCGTCGTCGATCGTCAGCCTTAGCTCGTAACGCCCGTCTTCGAGCTCCAACGGGCCGAAAGGGACGACCAACGGCGCGTCGACCGGCGTTCCCGGCCGAAGCCCGGCGGGGCGCCCAACCTCGAATTCGCCTTCCGCCCGGACGGTCTCGCCGCTCGGAATCGGAACGCCCTGTCCGTCGGCGTCGAGCAGCTCGAGCCTGAACCGATGCTTCGCGTTTGTCTGGTCCCAGGGAATCTGGAACAGCGCGGCGACGAAAAAGCCGAACGGGCCCTGCGCGTTCATCACCGACCAGCCGCCGCCGATCACGTCGAGCTTGCCGTTCGCGACGCGCGCGAAGTCCGCGATCATCAGGGTGACCTTCACGTCGCGGGGAAGCTTCGCAGGTCATAGCTAACCTGCAACGGATGACTCGCGGGGCGTACCTCCTCGACCTGGGCCTCGTCCCGTATCGAGAGGCATGGGACCTCCAACGCTCGCTCGCAGGCGCGGTCTCGCAGGGCGCGATCCCTGACACAGTCGTCTTCCTCGAGCATCCGCCGGTCGTGACGCTCGGACGGCGCACCGACTCGGGGGAGCTGCACGTCCCGGAAGGAGCGGAGGTGGAGGTCGTCGAGACCGATCGCGGGGGCAAGTCCACGTTCCACGGGCCGGGCCAGCTCGTTTGTTACCCCATCCTCGACTTGAAGCGCCACGGCAAGGACGTGAAGAAGTACGTGCGCGACCTCGAGGAGGCGCTCATCCGCACGACGGCCCCGCTGGGAGTGGAGTCAACGCGGATCGACGGCCTCACCGGCGTGTGGCTCGAGCGACCGCCGCGCAAGATCGCTTCGATCGGCGTGCACATCTCACGCTGGGTGACGACGCACGGCTACGCGTTGAACGTCGATCTCGATCCTGCGCCGTTCACGGAGTGGATCACGGCCTGCGGCCTCGACGACGCAGCCTTCACGACGATCGCGCGCGAGGTCGGCAGGCCCGTGTCGGTGGACGAAATGAGGCCACACGCACACAGCGCGCTCGCGGAGGTCTTCGGCCTGACGCTCGAGCAGATTCCGGCCGACGACGGCCACGGGCTCTGGAACCAGCCCATCCACGGACAGCTTGCCGCGAAATAACGGTGCGGGGCCGGCGAGGGCCCCGCACCGAGCGATCGATCCTACGGGGTGAAGTTGGCGACCAGGACGTCCTGGTTGGGTGAAGTCACACCCGGATTCCCACGGAAGTCCGTCCAGGACGCATGAGCCTTACCATCGGTGCCCATTGCCACCTGCGAGTAGTCGCCGATGAACGAACCGTCCGCGAACTGTACGAACGGGTTCGAGCTCTCGTTCGAGAGCCGCCGCTGCGACGAAAAGCCGCCGCCCGCGGTCCACGTCTTGGACGCGTAGTCCATGCAGACAGAGACTGCGGAAGGTGACGGGGCGATGACCCCGCCTCCCCCGTCGTGCGTCCGCCAGTGGCAGACGTCCGCGACGGAAGAGATCCCGTACTCACGCGTGTAGTACGAGATCACGACCGTGCCGTTGTAGCTCGCAACGGACGGGAACACCGTGTCCGCTCCGGTGGTGACGGTCGTGACGGCTGCAGAGCTGATTACCGCCCAGCTGCTGCGAATCAACCTCACCTGGTTCGACGTCGTACCTGCGAACGAGCTGCCGCCGCCTCCGCACGTCCCCGAGCCCTGCTGGTCGGTCCAGACGAGCGAGATCACGCCGCTGACGGGGTCGATGCTCATGGATGGATAGCTGTTGAGACGGAAGTGCATGTTCGACAGCGTCTGCCGTCCTCCGAAGGTCGGATAGCAGTCGAGGTCGTCGTAGACGCGTTTGAGCTCCTTCGTCTGGAAGGTCGCTCCATCATCGGTCGACCGCGCGATGATCATCGCGTCCTGTGAGTACCCGCTCCCCGGAGTAGCACCCTCATAAGCAACGTACAAGGCGCCGTCAGGACCGTATTGAACCTGGGAGCCCTGGTCGAAGGGGTGCGCGTTGTCGGACACGGGCGAGCCCGCGCGGTTCCAGGTCTTGCCGTAGTCCTTCGAGAAGGCGCTCACGATCGGGGAGGAGTTGTAGCCCGCGCCCTTCGGCCCGAGGCTGAACCGCGTCCACGTGACGACGACCTTGCCGTCGGGCCCGGCGCCAATCCACTCCTTGTCGTGGAAGAAGTTGCCGGCATTGACGAACGTGAGGAGGTTCGGATCGCTCCACGTCTGGCCACCGTCGCGAGAGACACTGACGGCAACACCCGAGGCGAAGCTCACCCGGCTGAAGACGATGTTGGCGTAGTAGGCAACTCCGTCAGGGCTGAACGCGATGGCCGGATCGCCCGCGGAGTCGAACTTCTTGAAGACACCCTGACCGCCTGTCTCGGCGGTCAGCCCGGGAAGCTGAACGTTGCCCCAGGAGGCGCCACCGTTCGTCGAGTAGTACGCCCAGCCGGTTGCGTCGTTCAGGGCCGTGAAGTCGCAACAGACGCGATAGTCGTTCGACCCGGAGATGAGGTTGTTCGGATTCGTCGGATTGACAGCGATCGTGGTCTCGTTCTGCGGCGTCGTGCAGCCGAAGTTCGAGAAGCCGCTGTTGCCCACGGGATCGTTGACGATCGCGTCCACCTCGGTCGCCGCGAGCGCCGCATAGGCACCCGGCACGTTGACCGGAGCAGAACGGCACAGCCCGGCGGCCGCGGCCGGCGTGTCAAGGGCCGTTTCGTCGTCCTCCTGCGCCCACGGCGCGTTGATCGTCGGGTCGAACTTCCAGTTGTGTGTGGTGGTGGCAGCGGTCGAAGCTCCCGCCATCGCCCACATGGCGACGACGGCGCCGGCCGCTGCAAAAAGCACAGCGAGACTGCGTCTCACAAATCCCCTCCTTGTTGGTTTCTCCCCGTTGCCCGTTCCTGTGGGCCGTCCGACTCTACCGTGCCTTCGTAGCGTGCTCCGCAGTAGCCACCAACCCTATTACTAGACTGACTCCCATGGAGAACTCGCTGCCCGTGGCCGAGCGGCCTCGCCGGCCGGAATGGATGAAGGTTCGGGCACCGAGCCAGGATTCGCGCTACTACGACGTGAGGAAGTTGATCCACGGACAGGGCCTCCACACGATCTGCGAGGAGGCGCGCTGCCCCAACATCGGAGAGTGCTGGGGCCGCGGCACCGCGACCTTCCAGATCCTCGGCGACACGTGCACGCGCGCGTGCCGCTACTGCTACGTGCACAGCGGCAGGCCTGACAGCGCGCCGGACCCGCTCGAGCCGCTACGGCTCGCAAACGTCGCGGCCCAGATGGAGCTGAAGCATGTCGTCGTCACGTCGGTCGACCGCGACGACGTTGCCGACCGTGGTGCCGGCCATTACGCGGCGACGATCCGCGCGCTGAGGAAGAAGCTTCCGAACGCGTCCGTCGAAGTGCTGACGCCTGACTTCCTCGATGTCGAGGAAGCCGCGCTCCAGACGGTCATCGGCGCCCACCCGGACGTCTTCAACCACAACATCGAAACGGTCCGCCGCCTGCACGCGCGCATGCGGGGCGCGAAGGCGAGCTATGACAAGGCGCTCTGGCTTCTGCAGCGTGCGAAAGAGATCGCCGACTATCCGGTGCTGACCAAGTCCGGAATCATCGTCGGGCTCGGCGAGACGAACGGCGAGGTCGTGGAGACGATGCGGGACCTCCGGGCGCACGACGTGGACGTCGTCACGATCGGCCAGTACCTCCAGCCGAGCTCGAAGCACGCGCAGATCGACCGGTGGGTGCACCCGGACGAGTTCCGCTGGTTCCGGGAGCAGGGCGAGGCCCTGGGCTTCGGATCGGTCTTTTCAGGCCCCCTCGTTCGCTCCAGTTACCGGGCAGACGAGCAGCGCCACGCGGCCGCCACTCACCGCGGCGCCGTAGCTTATTAGCGAATCCCGGTGTCGATGTCGAAGTTCTGGTGCCTCCATACAGCACGCACGCGAACGCTCGCAGGATCGATGCGTCCGCCAATTCCGCTTGCGGGCGCACCGGCGACGCGGACCGTGTAAACGCCACGCGGCAGCCGCACGCGGTAACGGCCGCTAGCGTCCGTGACCGTGGTCGCCACGACCACCGTGCTGCGCAAGAAGCGAAGTCTGGTGTGCGCGGCCGGCTCGCTGCAAGAGTCCTCGGCCGAGCAAACCGGCTTCGTCGGCCCGCGCGTCACCAGCCCGTAGAGCCCCTGGCCTGTCGTTGCGCCCGCAGGAGCCACGAACGCCAGCGCGAGGAGCGCGATTCCGCCGGCCTTTCTCACTCCCAGATGATGCCTGAAGCCGGGAGGGCCGGTCGATCGACCGGCCCTCCCTCCCTTTCCACTGGACTGTTGCTAGGGCGTCAGCTTCGTGATCCGCGTGGACCAGTTCCCGAGCGGCCCGCGCGTGTTGCCGCACTTCCCGCCGGTCGCCTTGTACGTCGCGTACGTGCAGGAGTGCGCGATGTACTCGCTGGCTACGAAGATGTTGTTGCCGTCGACCGCGGCGGCGCCATAGTCGCCCCAGCGCGGTCGCGGCGTTGCCCGTCCACCCTTGAACGCCCAGTAGCCGGTGAAGCCGTCCTGCGCGTCGGCTCCCAGGGCGGCGACGTGGATCTCGCCGGCTCCGACCTTGTCATCGAGCGCCGCATAGGCAGCACTCGGGTAGAAGTCCGCCCCGACCAGCGTGAACGCGAGCACGCCTTTGCCGTTGCGAGTCACGCCGACAGTCGGGTACGTCAGGTTGTTACCCGTGAGTGCGAGGACGCCTTGCTTGGACACCTGAGTCGTCGAGAGCGACGGCTTCAGGATGTACCAGGCGGCTGCGGTTTGGTTAGCGCCACCGACGCTCGCGGCGGTGCCGAGCGTTCCCCAGAGCTTCCCGTTGGCGTACATGACTCCTAGGAAGCGACTATCGCTCGAATCGAGCTGCGACTCCACCTCCGGGTCATGGCCGGCGAACGGCACTGCCCCAGTCGCGATTCCGCAGACCGCCGGCCCGTCGTGCACGCAGTTCGCAAGCGGGATGTTCCCGGCCATCTGACTCGAGCGCGACGGGACGCCGTACTCGTCCACTGTCACCGTCTCCGGCGTGAGCGTGAGGCTTGGCGTCGCGCCATTGAGCGACGACGTGTTCGTCTCGCGCCAGACGAGGATGCTGTTGGACGCACCGCTGTCCGTGAAGACGGCCCTCGAGCTCAGGAAATACTGCGTTCCGCCCGCATCGTCCGAGTACTGGTTCCCCGGCGTCGTCGCAGGCCAGAGCGTGAAGCCGGCGCCGTCTGGACCCATGCCGTTCGTGCTGGCGACGTCGCCGTTGATGGACAGGCCGCCCGAGACGAGCTGCTGCTTCGAGAACGAGTACACCTCGGCACCGATGAAACGCCCGGGCGAGAAGAGCTCGAACTCATTGGCCGTGATGTAGACCCCGTTCCGGTCGGCACCGATATGCGGGTAGTCCGCGAGGCACGGCCCGGTCACGAGCACGCCGCTCACCCGCTTCTGGCATCCGTGGTTCGGCGTTCCCTGCGTTCCGTCGTTCTGCGCGGGCACGTTGTAGATCGTCCACGTGCCGAGCGGGTTCGACGTGTTCGAGACCGCGATGTCCAGATGGTTCGGCCCCAGCAAAGCGCCGGCCGGCGTCTGCTCCAGCGTCAGGACGACCTGGAACCAGCGGCCGGTAGGTGAGTCGTAATAACAGACGGGATCAGTGATCGAGGGCCCGCGCGCGTTGCCCTGCGCGCGGTCGATCGCCGGCGCGTAGTGATAGAACGTGTTGAGGTCGACGGTGCCGAGCACCGTGTTGCCCGACGAGTCGAAGACCTTCAGCACGTCGTTGACGCTCTCGAGCACGAAGCCGTTCCCGGCGCACAGCGCCTGATCGGGTGGCTCGACCGAGAATTGATTGCCGTTGTTGGCAAAGCGCTGATCGAAGAAGTTCAGCCCCTCCCAGCCGGCCACGAGCTCCGGATTCGACTTCGCCTTCTTGCCCGAGGTGACCGTCGCCCCGGTCGCGACCTGCGCGGACGGGATCGTCCGATTTACCTCGCCTCCCTGTCCTTCTTCATCGCCGGCGTCGGCGGACTCCTTGAACCCACCGATCTCATCTGCCTGTGCGCCGGTCGGAGTGCCTTTCGTCGAAGCCTGAAACGACGTGGTTCCAGAGCTGACGATCGTGAGCTGCGAGCCGGCGTTCGCCGTCGCAGCTGTGAACGCAGTCGCAGCCGTAAGTGACACGACGACGACCAGCATTCTCAGTCTCCTCATCTCCCCTCCTTCTCTGTTGGCCCCAAGACCGCTGTGGAGATTACCCCCTCGTTTCGTGCGGTTTCGCCATCGCGCGGTAGTCCAGCGCCTTGTCCAACACGTCCTCGGCGACGCCGCGCTCCCGTGCGACCTCCCGCAGTGAGCGTCCCGACGAAGCCGCCTCTTTCACGATCTCACTGGCCGCGTCGTAGCCGATGTACGGGTTGAGCGGGGTCGCGGCCGAGAGTGTCAGCTCCGCGTAGCGCTCGCATGTCTCGCGATTGGCCTCGATCCCGTCGACGCACTTTTCGGCGAGCAGCCTCGAAGCGGCGGCGAGCAGCTTGATCGAGTCGAACAGGTTGCGCGCCAGCATCGGCACGAACACGTTCAGCTCGAAATGACCTTGCATGCCGCCCGCCGTGATCGCCGCGTCGTTGCCGATCACCTGCGCCGCGACCTGGGTCACGACCTCCGGGATGACCGGATTGACCTTCCCCGGCATGATCGAGCTCCCCTTCTGCAGCTCAGGCAGGAAGATCTCGGCGAGCCCGGCGCGCGGGCCGGAGCCCATCAGGCGGAGGTCGTTCGCGATCTTCGTGAGCGACACGGCAACGGTCTTGAGCGCGCCCGACGTTTCGACCAGCGAGTCGCGGGCGGCCTGCGCCTCGAAGGGATCCGCGGGGGCCGAGATCTGCAGGCCGGTGTCCTCCGCCAGACGACGGCGCACGCGCTCCGCGAACTCGGGATGCGTGTTCAGGCCGGTGCCGACCGCCGTGCCGCCGAGCGGGATCTGTCCGAGGCGCACGAGCGTGTCGCTCACGCGCGCGCGACCCTGACGCACCTGCGCGGCGTAGCCGCCGAACTCCTGGCCGAGCGTGACCGGAACGGCGTCCATCAAATGCGTGCGGCCGGACTTGACGACGTCGTCGAACTCGACCGCCTTCGCCTGCAGCGATTCCGACAGCTGGTGTAACGCAGGCAAGAGGTCGTTCGTGATCTCGTCGAGCGCGGCGAGATGTACAGCTGACGGGAAGACGTCGTTCGACGACTGGCCCATGTTCACATCGTCGTTCGCGTGCACGCCGTCACCGGCGAGCGAAGCAATCACCTCGTTCGCATTCATGTTCGACGAAGTTCCCGAGCCAGTCTGGAAGATGTCGATCGGAAACTGGTCGTCGAGCTCGCCTGCCGCTACCCGGTCGCCGGCCTCGGCGATGCTCTGGGCCTTCTCGTCGTCGAGCAGCCCGAGCTCGGCGTTGACGCGCGCTGCCGCAGCCTTGATTCGTCCCAGCCAGTGCGCAACGGAGCGCGGGATCGGTTCGCCCGAGACGGGGAAATTGGCAACCGCCTTACTCGTTTCGGGCCCCCAAAGCTCGCTCTTCGCCTCCGTCTTCGCCATTGGATCGAGTTTACTGGCGGGATGCGCGCAAGAGACCTCGGCATCGCGATCGGAGACGGGACTCCCGGCGCAAAGAACGCGATCACGGACGTCGGCGGCGTTCTCGTCGGTCACACGACGCTGATCGAAGGCGACTCGGTGCGCACCGGCGTGACGATGGTCGTCCCGCCCGAGACACCGCTCTTCGCCGGCTGCCATCGGCTCAACGGCAACGGCGAGCTGACCGGGCTGGAGTGGGTGCGCGAGTCGGGGCTCCTGACGACGCCGATCGGCATCACGAACACGTTCAGCGTCGGTGTCGTCCGCGATGCGATCGCCGCTGTTTCCGCGGATGAGGACGCCTGGTCGCTCCCCGTCGTGGGCGAGACGTTCGACGGCTTCCTCAACGACATCCGAGGCCAGCACATCACGGCAGAGCACGCACTCGCCGCACTCGAGGGCGCGCACGACGGCGAGGTCGAAGAAGGAAACGTCGGCGGCGGCACCGGCATGGTGTGCCACGAGTTCAAGGGCGGCATCGGCACGGCCTCGCGCGCTGTGGACAGGTACGTCGTCGCTGTCCTCGTCCAGGCGAACTACGGCCGGCGTGAGCGTTTCCGTGTCGACGGGGTCCCCGTTGGACAGCTGATCGGCGAGCGAATCCCCGGGCCGGTTCGTGGCGACGAGTCAGGTTCGATCATCGGCATCGTCGCGACGGATGCACCGCTCCTGCCGCATCAGTGCGACCGGCTGGCGCAGCGGGCCGGACTAGGTGTCGGCCGGATGGGCGGGACCGCTGCCCATTCGAGCGGCGATCTCTTCTTTGCCTTCGCCACCGGAAACCGCGACCTCGCCGCGGCCGGCGTGATCCCGCTCCAGATGCTCTCGGACTCCGAGATCACGCCGTTCTACAGCGCGGTGATCGAAGCGACCGAGGAGGCGATTCTCAATGCGATGCTCGCCGCCGAGACCATGACCGGCCGAGACGGCAACACCGTGCACGCGCTCGAACCGAAGCTGCTTGTAGAAGCCCTCAGGCAAGTCTGAGCCGACGACGTTCGAGCGGGCGGCCGCGCATGGCACGGCGCTCGTCCTCGCTGAGAGCATTGACCGGAGCCCAGCCAACGTACCCGCAGCGCGGGCAATCGGGGTTGGCCTGCCGCAGCGGATCCGACGCCAGCTTTCTGTGACTACCGCAGCGGAGGCACTCGACAACGAGCGGCTCCATGGTCTCATCTTCGCGGAGCCGGGAAGATCGGCGTCCCCCGACTGGGGGAGGGGAGCCCGCTACGTCCGCTCGGCAGCGACGCGCTTGGCGGCGTCGAGCAGCTCGTCCCAGGTCCGGAGCTTGACCCGGGGGCGGCCGAGCTTCTCCCCGGCCTCGCGCTCGAGCTCGTCGATCGAGGTCCAGCCGTGGTACATGACCGCTCGAACATCGCGCTCCGCAAGCAACGCCTCGACCGCATCAGCCGTCACCTCGTCCCGGTGCGAGACCCGGCCCGCTCCAACGTCCGCGAGCAGCTCCGTCACCGTCTCCGTCGCGTCCTTCTTGTTCGTGCCGATGATCCCCGTTGGGCCGCGTTTGATCCAGCCGGCGCAGTACGTCGCCGCAATGTGGGCGCCGTCGGCATTGACGACACGGCCGTTGTCGTTCCTGATCGTTCCCCGCCGCTCGTCGAAGGGCAGCTCGGGCAGCCCTACGCCGCGGTAACCCACGCTGCGAAAGACGAGCCCGCACTCGAGCGTCTCGTGCTCGTCGGTCGACACCGCGACCAGGCGGCCCTCGTGATCCTCGAGCCTGTTGCGTACGAGCTCGACCGACTCCACGCGCTGATCACCGCGGATCGCTACGGGTGAGGCGAGAAAGCGAAGTCGAACGGTCACGGGCCTACCCGTCGGCTCTCGTCTCGCGAAGTCCTTTAGGACCTCCAGGTTCCGCTGGGAATTCGTGTCGTGCTCGAGCGACGCTTCGCTCGCGGGATCGAGCTCGAGCTCGGCTGGATCGACGACCACGTCCGCGCCGGCGAGCTCGCCGAGCTCCTTGAGCTCCTGCGTTGTCCACGAGGCCTGCGCCGGCCCGCGCCGGCCGACCACGACGATGTCGCTGATCGTCGAGCTGCCGATCGCCTCGATCGCCGGATCGGTGGTATCCGTGGGCGCGAGCTCCTCCGGGGTGAGCGCGAGCATGCGGGCGACGTCGAGGGCGACGTTCCCGTTCCCGATCACGACTGCGCGCTCGACGTCGAGATCGAACTCGAGCTCCTGGAAGTCGGGGTGGCCGTTGTACCAGGCGACGAGCTCGGTCGCAGACCACGACCCGGGCAAGTCCTCGCCCGGGATGCCGAGCCGGCGATCGGTCTGCGAGCCGAAGGCGTACACGACCGCGTCGTAGAGCCGGGTCAGGTCGCCGGCCGACAGATCGCGGCCCACCTCGACGTTGCCGAAGAACCGGAAGCCCGGCTTCAAGGCGATCCGCTCGAAGGCGCGCGAGACCGTCTTCAGCTTCGGATGGTCCGGAGCGACGCCGAGCCGCACCAGACCCCAGGGCGTCGGCAGCCGCTCGATCATGTCCACCTCCACCGGGACGTCGGCGTCGAGCAGCGCGCCGGCGGCATAGAAGCCGGCCGGCCCGGAACCAACGACCGCGACACGGAGCGGCCCGCTCACAACGACGATGCTAGTGCCGGCTCAGGCGGAGCAGCCGGAACCGCAGCCGCCGACGGCGCCTTCGGCCTCGGCGCCTTCCTCCACCTGGAAGGAGTGGCCGCAGCCGCAGGAAGAGCTGGCGTTGGGGTTGTTGATCGCGAACCCGGCCGCCTGGATAGAGTCGACGTAGTCGATCTCGGCGCCCTTGAGGTACGGCGCGCTAAACGGATCGACGACGACCTGGACGCCGTGCATCTCGAACTCGAGGTCACCGTCGGCGGCGCCGCGGTCGAAACCGAGCCCATACTGGAAGCCCGAGCACCCGCCGCCCTGGATGGCGACGCGCAGAACGCTGACATCCTCCTCCTCGGCGATCAGCTGCTTGATCTTGACAGCCGCGGCCTCGGTGACGGTCATCAGGGGCAGGACTCTTTCCTGGAGCTCCATCGTGATCTGATCGTAGCAACGTGCGCGGCTCCTGTGGTACTCCGGAGGGGGGAGTTTGTAACACACGTCTCAGGCACGGTTGAGCGGTTTTCGCCATGCTTCGTGGCGTCGGAGGGAACCTGTTAGGTTCCCGTCGCCCAAGGGAAGGACGCGTGCTCGACAACTGGCTGCCGTTCCTGATCTACGCGGTTTTCGCGCTGATCATTCCCGCATCGATGATGTGGTTCTCGTTCGCCTTCGCGACGCGCCCGCACAAGCGCACGCGCTGGCGTGAGCTCCCTTTTGAATCCGGCGTCTCGACAGGCGCGCCCAGAGTTCAGCGCTTCACGGTCAGCTTCTACTTGACGGCGATGCTCTTCATCGTCTTCGACATCGAGATCGTGTTCCTGTATCCGCTCGCAGTGATCCTCCACGAGCTCGCGTGGTTTGGCTTCCTCGAGTTCCTGTTCTTCATCGTGATCCTCGTGATCGCCTACGTCTACGTCTGGCGAAAGGGGGCGCTCGATTGGCAATAGAGGACGGAAAGAAGCTCCGCGACTACGGGCTTCAGTCCGAGCGGCTGCTCTGGCCGACAAAAGGCCCGGGCATGTTCGAGCAGGAAGTCGCGTCAATCGAGCAGGCCGTGGGTCTCACGACGCTCGAGAAGGCGATCGCCTGGGCGCAGACAAAGTCGATGTGGCCCGACACGTTCGGGCTCGCCTGCTGCGCGATCGAGATGATGTCGATCGTCTCGGCGCGGTATGACATCGCGCGGTTCGGGATGGAGGCGTTCCGCTCATCGCCACGCCAGGCCGACCTGCTGATCGTCTCCGGGCGCGTGGTGCACAAGATGGCCGCTCCGCTCCGCCAGGTCTACGACCAGATGCTGGAGCCGAAGTGGGTCATCGCCATGGGCGCGTGCGCCAGCTCCGGCGGCATGTTCAACAACTACACAACTCTTCAGGGCGTAGACAAGATCGTGGCGGTCGACGTGCACGTGCCTGGATGTCCACCACGGCCGGAAGCGCTGATGGAGGGCATCGTGCGGCTCCACGAGAAAGTGATGGCCGGGATTCCGCCGGCGTATGAAATTCGCGGGGTCGCGTCCTGAACTACAACCGCGTCCCCGGGCTCGTCGAGGTTCAGGAACGGTACGCAGAGACGACGCTCGTCGTCGATACGCCGCGCCTGGTCGAGGCCGCCTTGCACCTTCGCGACGAGCTGGGCTTCAACTTCCTCTCGGACATCGCGGCCGCCGACTACCTCGGCTGGGGCGCGAAGGGCGTCTCCGGTTACATCGGCACGGCCCGCGGTCGTGATCTGAACAAGCCTTCGACGCAGGGTTACCAGCGTCTGCCAACGCCGAAGCCACGCCGATTCTCGGTCAGCTACCACCTGCTCGGGCTCCGTGCAGGCGCGCCGCGCGTGCGGCTGCAGGCCTGGGTCGACGAGGACGAACACGTTCCGAGCCTCGTCAACGTCTGGCCGACCGCGGACTGGCACGAGCGTGAGGCCTTCGACATGATGGGCATCCGCTTCGACGGCCACCCGAACCAGCGCCGCATCCTGATGGAGGACGACTGGGAGGGCCACCCACTGCGCAAGGACTACCCGATCGGCGGCGAGCCGGTCCGGTTCTCGGGAGAGGAGTAAGTGGCCGTCGCCCCCGAGCGTCCGAGGATCTACGAGGGAACGCGGATCCCCTCGCCGATCCCGAGCGTGCTCGAGGTTCGCGAGGACCTGAGGGCCTCCGAGGACGTCCTCACCGTGAACTTCGGGCCGAACCATCCCTCCACGCACGGCGTCCTGCGGCTCGTCGTCGACCTGCACGGAGAAGAGGTCGTCGGGCTGGCCGCGGTGGTCGGCTACCTCCACACCGGCTTCGAGAAGAACATGGAGCAGAAGAGCTGGTGGAAGGCGATCACGTACGCGCCGCGCATCGACTACGTGTCGTTCCAGAACAACGAGCTCGTGTTCGTCCTGGCGGTCGAGAAGCTGCTCGAGATCGAGGTGCCGTCGCGCGCGACGTGGATGCGCATGTTGCTCGCGGAGTTGAACAGGATCCACTCGCATCTCGTCTGGCTCGGGACGGCCGCGCTCGAGCTGGGAGCGATCTCGATGTTCTGGTACTGCTTCCGCGAGCGAGAGCGCATCCTCGATCTGTTCGAGCTCGTCGCCGGTTTCCGGATGCACACGCGCTACTTCCAGGTCGGCGGCCTCGCCGAGGACGTCCCGCCGGGCTTCTGGGACGAATGCGCGAAGTTCGTCGAGCTGATGCCGAAGGCGATCGACGACTACGAGGCGCTCGTCGATCGCAGCGAGATCTGGCTCGAGCGCACCCAGGGCGTCGGGCTCCTCTCCGCAGACGATGCGATCGCGCTCGGCCAGTCGGGCCCGGTTCTTCGCGGCTCGGGCCTCGACTGGGACCTCCGGCGCGCCCAGCCTTACCTGGCCTACGACCAGGTCGACTTCCAGGTGCCCGTGTACTCGGAAGGGGACGTCTACGCCCGCTACCGCGTGCGGATGGAGGAGATGCGGGAGTCCGTGAAGATCGTCGAACAGTCGCTGCGCCGGATGCCGGGCGGCCCGTGGATCGCCGACGACCGCAAGGTCGTGCTGCCGCCACGCGAGGAGCTCCACACCTCGATGGAGTCACTCATCCACCACTTCAAGATCGTCACTGAAGGCTTCCGCGTTCCGGAAGGCGAGGTGTACGTGACGGTCGAATCGCCGCGCGGCGAACTCGGCTGCTACGTCGTGTCGGACGGCGGGCCGAAGCCGTGGCGCGTGAAGTTCCGCGCCCCGTCGTTCGTGGCGCTCGAGGCCACCGCGACATGTATGCGGCAGGCGCTCGTCGCCGACATGATCGCGATCGTCGGCTCGCTGGACACCGTCATGGGCGAGGTCGACCGGTGAGCACCTACTACGAAGAGGTGCAGGCGATCAAGACGCAGTATCCGAACTGGCGCTCGGCCACGCTGCCGGCGCTGCGACTCGCGCAGGAGAAGCACGGCTACCTCTCGCCGGAGGCGCTGCGCGAATGCGCCGAGGCGCTCGGCACGACGCCGGCTTTCTGCGAAGCCGTTGCGTCCTTCTACGAAATGCTGCACCTCGCACCCACCGGCCGGCACATGGTCGAGGTGTGCACGAACGTCTCCTGCGCGCTCGTGGGCGCTCAGCAGGTGCTCGAGAGCTTCGAGCAGGAGCTCGGCATCCGCGCCGGCGAAACGACCGAGGACGGCGAGGTCACGCTGCGACCGATCGAGTGCCTGGGCGGCTGCGGCTGGGCGACTGTCGTCTCGATCGATCATCACTACCGCACGCATGTGAAGCCCGAAGACGTTCCCGCGATCGTGCAGGAGTTGCGCAGTGGCGAGTGAGCGCATGATCATCATGGCCGGCGCCGACGAGCGCGACCTGACCAAGCTCGCCGAGTACGAGGCCGTCGGCGGCTACGAGGCGCTCCAGAAAGCACGCGCGATGTCGCCGAACGCTGTGATCGACGAGGTGATTGCATCCGAGCTTCGAGGTCGCGGCGGGGCCTTCTTCCCAACGGGACGGAAGTGGTCCTTCGTCCCGAAGCCGGATCAGAACCCAAACCCGCACTACCTCGTCGTCAACGCCGACGAGTCGGAACCCGGCAGCTTCAAGGACAACGAGATCATGGCCCGCGTCCCGCACCGTTTCATCGAGGGCTGTCTCATCGCCGCGCATGCGGTCGAATCGAAGAGTGTCTTCATCTACATCCGCGGCGAATACACCGGGCCCTATGAAGTACTGCGCTCCGCCCTCGAGGAGTTGCGGGACCGTCCGGAACTGCGCGGCGACGTGACGATCGTGTTGCACCGAGGCGCGGGCGCCTACATTTGCGGCGAGGAGACCGCACTCCTGGAGTCGCTCGAAGGAAAACGCGGTCAGCCGCGCACGAAGCCGCCGTTTCCGGCGGTGCAGGGGCTCAACGCGTCACCGACCGTCGTGAACAACGTCGAGACGATGGCGACTCTCCCGCCGATCATCGAGATGGGCGGGGCCGAATACGCCAAGCTCGGCGTGCCGGATTCACGCGGTACTCGAGTCGTCTCGATCTCAGGACATGTGGAGCGACCTGGGAACTACGAGATCGAAAACGGCACCAGCATGCGTGCGTTGATCTACGACCTGGGGGGCGGCATTCCCGGTGGCCGCGAGCTGAAGGCCGTGATTCCCGGCGGCTCTTCGACCGTGATCCTGAAGGGCGACGAGATCGACGTCGGCTACGACTTCAACTCGTTGTTGAAGCTGAACACCGCGATGGGATCGGCCGGCGTTGTCGCGCTCGACGAGCGCTGCTGCATGGTGCAGCTCGGCATCCGCATCTCGGAGTTCTACGAGCACGAGTCCTGCGGCAAATGCACGCCCTGCCGTGAGGGCACACGCTGGATGACCCAGATCCTGCGTCGGCTCGAGTCGGGTGACGCGCTGCAGTCCGAGCTCGACCTCCTGCTGGACGTGTGCGACCGCATCAACGGCAAGTGCCTATGCCCGCTGGGCGAGACGGCGGCGATCGCAGTCGCGAGCTACGTCGAGAAGTTCCGAGCGGAGTTCATCGCGCACGTGGAGCAGGGCGGCTGTCCGTTCGGAGAATCGTCGCCGCTGCATGACGTGGTCGCCCCGGGCGCGATGCACCTGCACTCCGCGAGTTCCGCGGTGCCCGCATGAGTCACGTTGTCCCCGGACACGTACCGGTGCCAGGCACGGGTACGAAACGCTCACCAAGGCGTGCCGCATGAGTGCAGCCGAAACCGTCACGCTCACCATCGACGGTGTCGAGATCGAGGTGCCCATGGGCACCGGGCTCGTCGAGGCGGCGCTCGTCGCCGGGATCGAGATCCCAGTGTTCTGTTACGAGCCGCGGCTCGGGCCGCCGGTCGGCGCCTGCCGCATGTGCCTCTGCCAGGTGGAGCCCGGCCCGCCGAAGCCGCAGGCCGCTTGCACGCTGACTGCGCAGGACGGGATGGTCGTGCGCACCGCGCTGACGTCGCAGGTCGCTGCCGACGCGCAGAACGCAACTCTCGAGTTCATCCTCGTCAACCATCCGCTGGACTGCCCGGTCTGCGACAAGGGCGGCGAGTGCCCGTTGCAGGATCTGACGTTCCGCTACGGGCCCGGTAACACGCGCATGACGTTCCCGAAGCGCACCTTCGAGAAGCCGATCCCGGTCTCGCCGCTGATCGCCCTCGACCGCGAGCGCTGCATCCTTTGCTACCGCTGCACCCGCTTCAGCGAAGACGTGGCGGAGGACGGCCAGCTCGTCGCCGTGAACCGCGGCGCGGGAACGATGATCGCGACGTTTGGGGACGAGCCCTACCGCGCACCGTTCAGCGGCAACGTGATCGAGCTCTGCCCGGTCGGGGCACTGACGTCGACGACGTATCGCTTCGAGGCCCGGCCGTGGGAGATCCAGGATGTCCCGACCGTCTGCGGTATGTGCCCGGTCGGCTGCAACGTCAACGCGACGACGCGTGAGGGGAAGGTCAAGCGCATCCTCTCGCGGAACCATCCCGAGGTTGACGACGGCTGGCTCTGCGACAAGGGCCGCTTTGCGTACGCGCACCTGCATGCCGAGGACCGGTTGCGCGATCCGATCCTGCGCGTGCGCCGCCGTGGCTTCGAAGAGGTCTCCTGGGAGCGCGCGCTAGACGAGGCCGAGCGGCTGCTCCGCGAGTCGGACGGACGCATCGTCACCGCGCTCTCGGGCTCCGAGACAGTCGAGCAGGCATACGCGCTCGGCAAGGTGCTGCGCCGCGGCCTCGGTGCACACACCGCCTTCTTTCCGGAAGAGATGTCGGATGCACTGGACGCATTCCGCGTCCCGCTTTCGGCGATCCGCGACGCCGACGTCGTGGCGGTGCTGGGGGATGCACCGGTGGTCGAGCATGCTCCGGTCGTCGAGCTCTGGATCAAGGAAGCGCGGCGCCGAGGCGCACGCGTGCTCTACGAGCTCGACGAGGAAGCGGTGCGGAGCGCCGGGAAGGCGATCCTCGTCTGGTGCGGCCCGGGTGGCCACGGTGGCGCGACCGTCGCGGCGCTCGCGCAGCGTCTCGGGGCGAGCGGCGCCTTCTACATCCCGGACACCGCGAACGGACGAGGGGTCTGTGACGCCTGGTCGTGCTCCGACGATGCCGAGTCTCCGAGCCCCGATCCGGTCGGCCTGCTGATCGTCTCCGGCGACGAAGCCGCTGCCAACCCGGACGTGCGGGCCCTCGCGGAGAAGGCCGAGCGCGTGATCGTGATCTCGATGTTCCAGGGCCTCGCGGCAGGCTGGGCTGATCTCGTCTTGCCCGGAACGAGCTACCTGGAGCGTGACGGGTCGTACGTCAACCTCGAAGGACGCGTCCAGCGGCTGCGCCGCACCGTCATACCGCCGGTGCCCGATGAGCTCGCGTGGATCTCGAAGCTCGCGGAGCGCTTCGACGTCGAGCTTTCTCCCTATCCGTCGCAGGTATTCGAGGAGGTCTCGGGGATTGCGTTCGGTGGGATCCCCTTCGGCGAGATCGGCGACCGCGCGCCCCTGCCTGCTGCCACGGCCGCGACCGCCCCGATCGAAGTGCCGCCCGAACCAACGCAAAACGGCGGTCTCCGCCTCGTTCGTTACCGCCCGCTCTTCTCGGGCCCCGCGGTCGACCGCGTGCGCGAGTTGGCCTTCCAGCGGCCGCTACCCGAGGCGGAGTTGTCGGAACAGGATGCGCGCACGCGCGGGATCAGAAACGGCGAAGAGATCACGATCCGCTCGAACGGCACGTCTGTCAGGCTCCGCACGCGTCTGAGCCGCGAGTTGCGACCGGGTGTCGTGCGCGTCGCCGAGGATTTCGCGGGCGACCTGCAGCCGACCGTGGAGATCTCGAAGTGAGAGAGCCCTGGTGGATCTCCTTGATCAAGGCCGGAGTGATCGTGAACCTGATCATGCTCGCCTTCGCGTACACGACGTGGCTCGAGCGCAAGCTGCTCGGACGCATGCAGAACCGCTACGGCCCGAACCGTGCGGGCCCATTCGGGCTCTTGCAGCCGTTCGCGGACCTGATCAAGCTCGTGCGCAAGGAGAGCTTCTTCCCGGTCGCCGCGCGCCAGCCGCTCTACATTGCCGCGCCGATCATCTCGATGTTCACCGCGCTCGCCGCGTTTGCCGTCATTCCGTTCGGCGCCGGCTGGCAGATCTGGCGCTACCACGTCGACGGTGAGATCGCGAACGTGTCGATCGCGCTGATCCTCATCTTCGCACTCGGCTCGATCGGCGTGTACGGCGCGATCGTCGGCGGCTGGGCATCGCAGTCAAAGTACTCGCTGCTTGGCTCGATGCGCACGTGTGCGCAGCTCGTCTCCTACGAGGTGTCGCTTGCGCTGTCGGTGCTCGGCGTCGTCCTGATGGGCCAGTCACTGAACCTCGTCGACATCGTCAACAAGCAAGGCGCGACAATCTGGTTCTTCATACCGCAGCTCGCGGGGCTGCTCGTCTTCTTCTTCGCGATGATCGCCGAGACGAGCCGGCCGCCCTTCGACCTGCCCGAGGCCGACACCGAGCTCGTCGCCGGTTACCACACGGAGTACGGCGGCATGCGTTGGGGTCTCTTCCAGACGGCCGAGTACATCAACATGATCACGCTCTCCGCGCTCGCCGTGACACTCTTCTTTGGCGGCTGGCACGGCCCGTACGCACCGCTCGGGCCGCTCTGGTTCCTCCTCAAGGTCTTCATCTTCGTGTCGGTGTTCATCTGGATCCGCGCCTCGGTGCCACGGCTCCGTTACGACCAGCTGATGCGCTTCGGCTGGAAGATCCTGCTGCCCGTCGCGACGATCAACGCCGTCATCACCGCGCTGCTGGTGGTCTGGGTTTCATGAGCGTCGCTCGCCTTCGGCTCGCTCCCGTGAGGGAAACCATGTTTCCCCCACGAGCCCCCTTCTTTAGGGAACGCCTCGATGTCGCTCGCGGCGTCGCTGAAGAGGCCGTGCCGGCCTTGCCGGCGTGGCCACTTCCGCAGCGGGGAAACCTCCCGGTTTCCCCCTTCGCCCCTTCCACCGCTCATCGGCCAAAGGTCGGCCGGTGAGCCCGCAGCCGCTCGACAGCGTCAAGGGCTTTGCGGTCACCTTCCGCCAGCTCTTCAAGAAGCCGATCACGCAGCAGTACCCCGAGTACAAGCGTCCGGTCTACCCGCGCTTCCGCGGCCGCCACCGCCTTCACCTGCACGACAACGGTTTGGAGAAGTGCGTCGGCTGTTCGCTCTGCGCAGCCGCCTGCCCCGCTGACTGCATTCGCGTCGTCGCCGAGGAGAACACCCCGGACAATCGTGTCTCGCCGGGCGAACGCTACGCGCGCATCTACGAGATCAACATGAGCCGCTGCATCTTCTGCGGTTACTGCGAGCTTGCCTGCCCGTTCGATGCGATCACGCTCGGCAACGAATACGAGATCTCCGAGTACTCGCGCGACGATCTCATCTACACCAAGGACATGCTGCTCGCGGAGCCGATCAAGAAGACCCCGGTCGCCGACCGCGATCTCTACGACACGCCGATCCCGTACTACAAGGATCACTCGTGATCGTCGCCTCGGTCGGCAACGTCCTGGTGTGGGCCGTATGGATGGGCGCCGCGTTCGCCTGCCTCGGCTCCGC
>DASWGR010000123.1:0-5110 GCA_036393535.1 Gaiellaceae bacterium
GCATCAGTGCGGCGTTTTCGACCGGGTCCCAGGCGTAGTAGCCACCCCAGCACCTCCTCGTACGCCCAGTGGGCGCCGAGCAGCTGGCCGATCCCGAGAAACGCCCACGCGGCCAGCGTCCAACGCCGCGTGGCGACGATCCAGCGCTCGTCGGTGCGGCGGGCGAGCAGCGCGCCCATCGCGAACGCGAACGGGACCGTCAAGCCGACGTAGCCTAGGTAGAGCATCGGCGGATGGATCGCCATGTACGGGTTCTGCAGGCTCGGGTTGAGCCCCGCGCCGTCCGCCACCGCAGCCTGCGTCGCGAACGGGCTGGCTACGAACACGAGCAGGAGGGCAAAGAAGGTTCCCACCAGACCCAAGGTCGGGACGACCCAGGCGAGCACCTCGCGCCCCACCCGCCGCGCGGTCAGCACGGCTGCGACCGAATAGCCGGAGAGAACGAGCAACCACAAGAGCAGCGAGCCTTCCTGTCCGCCCCAGAACGCCGTCAGCGTGTAGCCGAGCGGGAGCTCGCGACTGGTGTGGTCGGCGACGTACTGGAAGGAAAAGTCGTGTCGGGCGAGCGCCCCCACGAGTACCGCCGTAGCGACGACGGTGGCAGCGAAGGATCCGAGCAACGCGTTCTGCGCGGACTCGGCGAGCCGTCGCCGTCCCTTCCAGGCGGCAAGTGAGCCGCCGACGAGCGCATAGAGGAGCAACAGGAACGACGTGACGAGCGCCGCACGTCCGAGGTCAGCCACGAATTACCTCTTGGGTTGGTACTTCGACGGGCACTTCGTCACGAGCGTGTTCGGCACCGCGACGAAGACGCCGTTGCGCAGCCGTCCGTCGACGACGACGTCGCGGCCCGTCTTGAAGAGGTCCGGCACGGAGCCTTTGTAGACGACCGGGACGGTCGTCGTCCCCTTGACGTCGCGAAGCTGGAACCGCAGCCCATCGGCATGCGCATCGCCGGACTTCGTGCCGACGACCTGGCCCATCAACGAAACCCGCCCGTGATGGCCGGCGAGCTGGCTCGGGCGGAGCACCGGCGTACCGCCGCCCGCGATGGACGTGTAGAGCAAGAAGACCGCGAGGACGGCCGCGACCGAGAGCGCGACGATCAGCCGCACCGGGCTGCGCTTGCCGGGCACGAGGCCCAGTCTACCCCGGCGCTTCGCCCGCCAGACCGCTTAGTCGTGCGCGGGGGCGGGGCGGCGCCCCGGAATCCGATAGCCGTGGTCGTGGCACAGCGAGCCCGGCGCGTCCTCGGTTAGCGCGTCGCAGTAGCCCTTTCCGTAGGCAGCCCGCATGAAGGCCGCCACGACGTCCAGATTCCATTCCGTGATCTCCCCGGCTTCCCGCCAGAGGTCGGTGAGCCGGAGATCGATATCGAGCTCCAGGAGATCGATCCGTGACGGCTTTTTGACCATGGAATGAGGGTAGAAACCGGGTCGGACAGCATTCCGTGGAGTACGCTCGGGACGTGGCCCAGCTCCACTACGGCCCGGCCCGCGTGCCGGCTCGGGAGAGCCCCGAGGAGGCGATCGCGCTCCTGCAGGAGCGGGGCTACACGGCCTGCGAGATCGATTTCGAGGGGAAGTTCTGGATGGACTATCCGTGGGCCGAGAAGTTCGGTGAGCTTGCACGCGACGCGGGCATCGTCCTCTCCGTTCACGCACCGATCGCGGGCTTCATGGGCCATGCCGAACGTGGCAAGAAGCTCAATATGGCGGTGGGGATGCTCGACCATTCGGCGGGCATCGCCAAGGCAGCCGGCGCGGAGGTCGTCGTGTTCCACCCCGGCTTCCTTCTCGGCCGCGAGCGCGACGCCGCGATCGACTCCGTGGTCGAACAGCTGGGCGAGCTACGGGAGCGGTTGGAGAAGAAGGACCGTGCCGTTCCCTTCGGCGTGGAGATCATGGGCCGCGTGCGCGAGCTGGGAACCGCGGAGGACGTCTTCGCAATCTCTGCACGCACAGGTTGGGTCCGACCCGTCATCGACTTCGCCCACCTCCACGCGGTGACGGACGGGGGCTTCACCGACACGTCGAAGTTCGAGGAGATTCTCGAAGGAGCGGACGCGGTGATCCATCCCGACGCGCCGTTCCACATCCACTTCTCCGACATCGCGTACGCGAACCGCAACGAGACGAAGCACCTTCCGTACGGCGAGGGGACGCTCCGCATTGAACCGCTCGGCCTCGCGCTTCGCAATTTCGATCGTCCTGCGACCGTGATCACAGAGTCGCCCGACGAGGCGTCGAACCAGGCGATCCGCGAGGAGCTCTACGCAGCAGTCGGGACGCGCTCGGCGAGCCGTGCCTCGAGCCCCAGCGCCTCAGGCTCGCGCTCGCGCGCGCGCAGAAACTCCGCATAGGGAGGCAATACATCGAGGAGGATCCGGCAATGGTCGCTGCCGGTGATGATCTCGACTGCCTCACCGAACAGGGTTTCCGCTTCATCTTCCCGTCCCTGCGCCGCGCGAACCTGTGCGAGCGCAACCCGTGTCGTCGCGCGGGACGTGACATCCTCCGCGCTCACCGTCTCGCGCCCGGCGAGCGCGAACTTCTCCGCCTCGTCGATCCGTCCCTCTGCGAGGAGTAGCTGCGCGAGCAGGCGCTGGCTTTCGCACAGCGTGCCGCGCTCCTTCATCGGTGCGAGCAGACGGATCGACTCGCGGAAGAGCTTCTCGGCTTTTTCGGGATTGCCTGTCTCCCATGCGACCTGGGCGAGCTGCCTGGAGGTCCACGCAATCTCCGAGACCGATGCCGTCTCACGGTAGAGGTCGAGCGCTTTCGTCAGCCAGCCCTCGGCCTCCTCGTGCTGCCCTCGCACGCGATGGAGGAGGCCTTTCGACTGTGCGGCGCTTGCGCGCGCGACAATGCTGCCGCTCTCCTCCGCTAGTGCGAGCGCCCGATCGATGAGCGGCTCGGCCTTGTCTTCTTCGATGCGGCCGATGTAGATCCCCGCCAGCTGAAGCGCGGCCCTCGCCTCGTGGTCCTTCCGCCCCGCAGCCCGCGCGGCCTCGAGCGCCTGCTGCTCATAGTCCTCGGCTTCGGTCTCACGTCCGGCCCATCTCGCCACGCGAGCACGGCGATCGAGCGCCCGGAAGCGACCGTCGTGATCGTCGTCCTCGACAACTGCGAGCGCCTCGTCTGCGAGCTCTGCTGCACGGCCGAGCTCACCGTCCAGAGAGGCCGCGACCTCGGAGAGCGCCGTGAGGGCTCGACTCTGAATGGCCCGATCGCCCTCGACCGCAGCCTGCGCGGCGAGGACAGTCATCTCATCGCGCACGACCGGAAGATCTCCGAGCTGCCACGCCGCGCGTGCGGCAAGAAATCGGCGCCCCAAGGTTGGCTCGAGCTCAACGGAGCGGAGCAGGAGCTTCCGCGCCGAGAGGTTTGATTCACGCGCGAGCGCGCGCTTGCCTGCAGACCCGAGTGCCTTCGCCGCGTGACGGGCCAGCTCCTCGGGAGGATGTCCGTCGAGCTCGGCGTAGAGCAGGCACGCCTGGTCGAGGTGATAGGCACGGATCTCAATCAACTCCTTGTCTGCCTTCTCACGCAGCCACTCGGCAAAGCGCGTGTGGTACTCGGCGCGCCCGGACTTCGACAGACCGCCGTAAGCGACCTCGCGGATGAGCACGTGCTTGAACCGATACGCCGCTTCGCCCGTGATCGTCGAGCGCTCTTCGCGCGTGACGAAGTCGCGCAGGAGCAGGTCATCGAGCAGGTCATCGAGCTCGTCCGAGTGGTATTCCGGTGAGAGGTGATCGACGGCGCCCGCCCAAAAGGTGCGCCCGACAACCGAGCCGCGCTGGAGCACGATCTTCGCGCCCGCCGGCAGCCTGTCGATGCGGGCACCGATCATCGCCTGCAGCGAATCGGGGATCCGGTCGCCGCCGTCGGCTCCCTCCTCGACGAGCATCCGCACCGTCTCCTCCACGAACAGCGGATTGCCTTCGGTTTTGTCGAGCAGACGCGCACGCACCTTTTCGGTCACCCCGTGTTCCTCGAGCAATGCGTCGGCGAGCGTCTCGCTGTCCTTGCGCCCGAGGGGTTCGAGCTCGATCGCGGTCGAGCGCACGCGCCCCCCTCCCCACCCCGGCCGCACGTCGAGCAGCTCAGGCCGTGCGAGGCAGAGGATCAGCAGCGCGCGCTCGCGCACCCACTGCGCGAGATGGTCGATCAGCTCAAGCAGCGGCTCTTCCGCCCAGTGGATGTCCTCGAAGACCATGATCAGTGGCTGCACGTCGGCCAGCTCGTCGGCGAACTCGCGCGCCGCCCATGCGATTTCCGGCGCGCCGCGCTCTCCCTCGACCGCTTCCATCACGCCGGACGCGAGACCGAGGAGCTCGGCGATCGCCTCGTCGCCGCAGCACTCGATCAGCTTCTGCTTGGCCGTCTCCATCGGATCGTCGTCCGTGATCCCGGCGGCCGCCTTGACCATCTCGGCCAGCGGCCAGTACGTCACGCCCTCCCCGTATGGGAGCGCACGGCCGGTGAGGATCGTGGTGCCCTCTACCCCCGCGAGGAATTCCCGGATCAGGCGGCTCTTCCCCACGCCCGGTTCCCCGTAGACGGTGAAGACGTGCGGGCGTCGGTCGCGGATCGTGCGCTCGAGCGTGTTCTCGAGCAGGTCGAGTTCCGATAGTCGGCCGACGAAAGGAGCGGACACCTTCGCGTGGGGCTGACCGTCGCGCGCCGCGAGGGCGCGGTATGCCGCAATTGGATTGCGGAAACCGCGCAGCTCGAGCGGCCCTGCCGACTCCGCTTCGATGCGTCCCACGGTCAGCCGGTGCGCGGCCTCCCCCATGAGGATCTCTCCCGGCGCCGCAGCCTGTTGCAGGCGCGCAGCCACGTTCACGGCTTCACCGGTCGCGAAGGTCGAGTCGGTCTCGTCGACAACCACCTCGCCGGCCTCGATACCGACGCGCGCCTCGAGACCGAGCTCGCGGACGTGATCGAGAATCCCCAGACCGGCGCGGACGGCGCGGTCCGCGTCGTCCTCGTGCGCGACCGGGATCCCGAAGGCGGCCATCACGGCGTCGCCGGCGAACTTCTCGACGGTGCCACCGTGGGTCTCGATGCAGCGCTGGACGCCGTCGAAGAAGGACGTCACCCGA
>DASWGR010000124.1:0-6625 GCA_036393535.1 Gaiellaceae bacterium
AAAGCTGCGAACCGGCGCTGCGCTGCGCCCGCACGTGGATCCCAGGCAGTACCGACGGCGGTGAGCGCGCGCCGCAGCGCAGGCTCGAGCCCGCCGTACAACCTCTCCACCCCACGCGTCTCGAAGTAGACGCAACCGACCCCGGCCGGATCGACCGCGAAGCCCGTGTCTTCGAGCGCACGCAGAATCTCTTCCCACGCCTGCTCGGCCGCGGCCGGGTCCTGCTCGACCAGGACGAGCTCGGGACACGTCGCCAGCCCTTCGCCGAGCCGCATCCCCGGGCGGACGCCGAGCCGCTCCGCGGCTGCGGTCACCGGGCCGAGCAGAGGCTCTGTTCCGGCCACCGGCGACAGCGCAGCGGGCCGCAGGGCGAGCCCGGGCTGCTTCCGCAGCGCCGCCCGCAACTCGAAGCCAGGGATGAGGAGGCAGGCGATCATGGGAACGTATGTTCTACACGAACACCTGTTCGCCTGTCAAGTCAGTTGCCGAATATCGTGACAACGAGCCAGAGGAACACGACGACCAGGACGAGTCCGATAAGCGTCCCGATCACCGCTAGCCAGATCCCTAGTCGCTCCACAAGGGCGAGGCATAGAACACTTGTCCTGTGACTTCAAGGGAATTGCCGTTCCAGGGATTTTCCTGATTAAAGCCAATAAACAGTTTTTGCCGATGTCAGTGGGCAACAGGGACTTAGGAGGACGGAAGGGCGCCGACAGCCCTCTTTCCCGGGAAGCTCGCCGCGCTTCACACGTCTCTGTTTCGGTAGGAGGGCGGTTCTCCAGCCGCCCTCCTACCTCCTTCTCCAGGGCGTTACTGCCAAGGGATCCCGCAGGACACGGCGAAAACGGTCAACCCATGCGTGCCAGGGCGCTCCTCGCTCTGCCCCTGATCCTTGTCGCCGCGGCCATCACCCCCCGCGCCTCGGCGGCCGATGCGGGCGTGGCCGCCCTCCAGGTCGGCCTGCACTCGCATGGGCTCTATCTGGGCCCGATCGACGGGATCAGCGGGCCCCGCACCACGAAGGCGATTCGCCGCCTTCAGAAGCGCGCCCACATCACGGTCGACGGTGTCGTCGGCCCGCAGACCCGCAAGGCACTCGGCCGCTTCGCCCGCCACCGGCTCGGCACTCGCAAGCTCGGGATCGGCAACAAAGGCTGGGACGTCGCATCCCTGCAGTTCCGGCTCGCCGAGCACGGCTTCCCCTCCGGCGCCTTCGACGGGATCTTCGGTCCGCACATCGACAAGGCGCTGCGCCGCTTCCAGGGCTGGTCGTCGTTGAAGGCGGACGGCGTCGCCGGCCCGGCAACGCTTCAGGCGCTTGCCGGACCGCCGCCCACGATTCCGCGCCAGCTCGCATGGCCTATGACGGCGCCGGTGGTCGGCGACCGCTTTGGGCCTCGCGGCGATCGCTGGCACTCGGGTATCGACCTCCCGGCGCCGATGGGTGCGCCCGTCTACGCCGCGCAGTCCGGCCGGGTCGTCTGGGCCGGCTGGCGCGACGGCGGCTGGGGCTTCCTCGTCGTCGTCGCCCACGGACACGGCGAGCGCTCGATGTACGCGCACCTTTCGCGTATCGACGTCCGGCTCGGCGTCTGGATCGGCCAAGGAGTCCGCGTCGGGCTGATCGGAGCGTCCGGCGACGCGACCGGTCCGCACCTGCACTTCGAGGTCCGGGTCAGAGGCGCGGCAGTGGATCCCTTACGAGCACTCCCGTAAGCGCCACCACGAAGAACGCGTACTTCACGAAGCCGTGATCTCCGCGGCAGGCCCGACCATGCCGGCCAGGCGCGGCACGACGTCGAGCACGTTCTCGCGCGCGCAGAACGCGATGTCCTCCTCCAATCCAGGCGGGCCGTAGGTGCGGGCGTTCAGCGCAGCCGGCGCGTCGGGAAATGCGCGCGCGATCAACTCCGCCCCGATCGCCGCGTCCGTTCGCTCCGCCTGTACGAGCTGAACGATTCGCCCCGCGCAGTACGCGTCGTCGAGCGCGAATGCTCCCTGGAAGCCGGCGCAGACGACCACGGCGTCGCGCCCCGCCGACGCGCGTGCGACCGCATCGAGGTTCAGCAGGCTGCCGAGCACGACCTCCTCACACCGCTCCGCAGTCTCAAGAATCGCCCGCGTCCCGTTCGTCGTCGACAGGATCAGCGTCTCAGCGCGCGGCTCCAAGAACTCGCGCGGCGACGCGCCGACGTCGAAGCCCTCGACCTGGACCGCCTTGCGCTCCCCGCCCACGAGCGCATCGGGGATCTGGGCACGCAACGCCAGCGCGTCCTCGATCTCGGCGCAGCAGAGGACGCGCCGGTAACCCGACGCGAGCGCCTGCGCGATCGTCGAGGTCGCCCGGAGGACGTCGACGACGACCCCGATCAGAGCAGGAGCCGTCTCGGCGGGTGTGAATGCGACGTGAATACGCGTCCAACTACGCTACTTCTCCCATGGCTGAAGCCGTCGAGCAGACCTGTTACCGCCATCCCGACCGGGTGACCGGTCTCTCCTGCTCGGAATGCGGGCGGCCCATCTGCACGGAGTGCATGACGATGGCTCCCGTCGGGATCCGCTGCCCGGAGCACTCGGGGAAGCCGCAAGGCGTCCAGCGCGTGACTAGGGGAGTCCAGCGCGCGGCCTTCGAGGGCACAGGCGCGAAGGTGACGAAGGCCCTCGTCGCGATCAACGTCGCCGTCTATGTCGCCGAGCTGGTGACTGGAGGCGGAGTGAACGGCACAGGCAGCACGATCTATCTGCACGGTGTGCTCTATGGCCCTTTGGTCGAACAGGGCGACTGGTGGAGACTGCTGACCGCCGCCTTTTTGCACTACGGGCCTGTCCACCTGATTCTGAACATGGTCGGCCTCTACTGGTTCGGCTCTCTGCTGGAAGAACGGATCGGCGCGGCCCGCTACCTCATGCTGTATCTCGTCTCCGGGCTCGCGGGGTCAGCGGGCGCGCTGCTCTGGTCGAACGGTTTCCTGACACCCACGGTAGGTGCCTCCGGCGCGATCTTCGGGATCCTTGGAGCGGGGCTCGTGCTCGAGCGGCAACGCGATTACGTCTTCGGGGGGAGCGCCATGGGGGTGATCCTCATCAACTTCGTGCTCACATTCTCGATCAGCAGCATCTCGAAAGGTGGACACATCGGCGGCCTGGTGGGAGGAATCCTCTGCGCCCTCGGCCTGACTCGCTTCGGACGCGGACACGCCGCCTACGGTCGTCCTGGGTTACTCGGCGTAGCCACGATCGTGCTCGTCGGCGTCGCTTCCATCGCCATTGCGTACTGGCGGGTGACGACCTACAGCATCTAATGGCAACCGTCCTCGTCGACGCGGAGAACGTACGCCGTTCACTCTGGCCGAACATGCCCGGCGAGGAGCTCGTCGAGCGCAGCAAGGCCTGGGGCCGGCAAGAGGGGCATGACGTGCAGGTCGTCTGGGAGGGCTCGGAGTCCGGAGACGACCAGATAGCCCACCTCGTCGACGAGCTCGAGCCGCCTGTCTGGGTCGTCACGTCGGACCGTGGCCTGCGCGACCGCGTGCGCGACCAAACGGACCGCATCATCGGGGGCGGCTCGTTCGCTCGGGAGCTGCGCAAGAACTAGTCGACTTCGTCCCTCGATCGAGGTACCTCGTTCGAGTGAACTATGAGCGGAGGGCCCTGCCGATTCACACTATGTGGCTCGGTCGCTCCTCGCCCTCGTTTCGCTCGTCTGCGTCAGCGCAGGCGCCGCTGCGCTTGCTCCGGCGACCGCTGTTGGACGCGTTGAGCTCGATCCATCCGCAGCACCCACGGGGTGGGTGCGTGTCAAGGCGCCGAAGCCCAAACCCGCGCACGTGATCGCTGAGGTTCGTCCCGGCCACGCCCTCGCGCTGCGGAGCCGGCCGTTCGGGCCCGTGCTTGCGCGCGTGGGCTCGCGGACACCGTTCGGATCGCAGCGCACACTCGGCGTCGTCACCACGCGGCACGGACGCTGGCTTGCAGTCACGGACGCCGCTGTCGGAAACAATCGCCTCGTGTGGGTCGACGCCAGGTCCGGCGCGTTGCGCTACACCCGTACCCGTTTCGAAATTGACGTCGATCTTTCCAGCCGTTCGTTGATCGTTCGGCGCAACGGCGCCACGGTGCGCCGCCTCAGCGTCGGCGTCGGCCGCGCCGGCTCGCCGACTCCAACAGGAACCTTCGCCGTCACGGACAAGCTGAACGGCGGCGCCTACAGCGCCGCCTACGGTTGCTGCATCCTCTCGCTCTCCGCAACGCAGCCGAACCTGCCCGCCGGCTGGACCGGCGGTAACCGCATCGCGATCCACGGCACGCTCTCGGCGAGCGACTTCGGCCGGGCCGTTTCTGCAGGCTGCGTGCATGCGAGCGACTCCGATCTGCGCTACCTGATGCGCACGGTCCCGCTCGGCACGCCCGTCGTCATTCGACGGTAAGCACCGGCTCGAGTCCGAGGAAGGCTCCGACGCGTTCGGCCTCGGTGTCGAGCTCCGCGCGCGCGGCACGCGTGAGGTTCCTGCTCGGCGTCACGTGGAGCTCGATGCGTTTAGCTCGCTTCTTTCGCTCCCAGAGCCCGGCCGCGATCCCGTCGATCATCAGCAAGCGGACGCCTGCGGGGCCTTCGTACTTGCCACGCCCGTGGGCTGCGACCTGGCGACGCGTCTTGTCGGGCACGAGTTGGTCGCGCTCGCGGAAGCCCATCACGTAGACGTCGTACTCGGGCAGCAGGCGTACGCTCGCTTCCGGCCGCGGAAAGTCGGTGTCACCGACGAGGACGAAGGCGGCGTGTCCGTCGACGTCCACCTCGTCCAGCTCGTTTCCGATCGAGTCGAACAGGGCTCGCGCGTCGGCCGGCTTGAACTGCCGTGACGCGAACCACTCGCCGAAATCCTTCGGCGTAACCGGGCCGTACGTGCGCAGGTAGCGGCGGCAGACCTCACGCAGGCTTTCGTGCTCGTCCAGCTCTTCCCAGTGCTCCACCCACTGGTCCGGGCGGGCGAGCGTGATCTTGCTTCCCTGCGGCGGCCCCTGGCAGAGAACGGCGCCGCCGAAGAACGCGAAGCCCGACAACAGGCGCCCTTGTGCCTTCGGGCCGACGCGCTGCACGACTTGGGCGGCGAGTTCCTCGCGCAGCAGGCAGCGACCGTCGAGCGCGCCCAACACCGCGTCGCGTACCTCTTTGACGTCATCGCGTCCGAGCGGCGGGTGCAGCTCGCCCTTCGGATCGACCCAGGCTTCCAGCTCCTGCGGCTCGCCGGCCCACACGGCTCGTGCGGCCGCGTACCACAGCGGCAGCTCATCGGCTGGATGAAGATGGAGGGTTCCGCGCAACGTCCACGCCTTCACGAGCTCCCGGCGCTCCCAGAGCGCGTCGCGGACGTCCTGCCGCGTGATCCCATCGACGCGCAGGGCGAGCTGCAGCTCCGCGGACACCTGAACCTGCGCGTGCACGCCGCCGAGGTCGTGAACGACGTCGAGCAGACGGTCGGGGCCGGCTCGCATCGTCAGGAAGCTGCGCGCAAGACGACGCGCGCGAACCTCGTCCCAGGTGGGCAAGGCGGTTAGAGGAACCGCTCGCGGTCGACGAGCTTGCCGCCGACGAGCCATGCGAGCGGGCCGCGCTCGAGGATCTGGACGTGCGCGGCCGCAGGATCGTCGTCTGCGTGGTCTTCGCGGTACTTCGCGAGCCAGACGCGGACGGCGCTGTCCGAGTCAATGCTGGCCACGCGCTCCCCGTCGAGCAGGATGGCGTAGCCGGCCATCAGCCGCCTGCAGTCGCGTACGCGGCGGCGCCGCCGGCAGCCAGTGCCGCCTGCGCCGCAGCGAGGCGTGCCAGCGGCACGCGGTAAGGCGAGCAGCTCACGTAGTCGAGCCCGAGCTCGTGGCAGAAAGTCACCGACTTCGGGTCTCCCCCATGCTCGCCGCAGATGCCGAGCTTCAGCTCGGGTTTCGTCGACCGGCCCCGCTCGACCGCGATCCGCATCAGGTCGCCGACACCGTCGATGTCGAGCGTTTCGAACGGATTCTTCTCGAGCACGCCGTCCTCGAGGTAGTGCGTCAGGAACTTGCCCTCGGCGTCGTCCCGCGAGAAGCCGAGTGCCGTCTGCGTGAGGTCGTTCGTCCCGAAGGAGAAGAAGTCGGCCTGCTCGGCGATCTCGTCGGCGCGGATGCACGCGCGCGGCAGCTCGATCATCGTCCCGCAGAGGTACTCGACCTCGGGCGCTTCTTCCTCGGCCACGCGCACGGTGAGCTCGCGCAGCCGGCGCAGTTCCTCCTCGAACCCGACGAGCGGATGCATGATCTCGACGAGGGGCGGCTCGCCCGTCCGCTCGTCGACTGCGTGCGCAGCCCGGATGATCGCCCGCACCTGCATCTCGTAGATCTCCGGCCACTGCAGCCCCAGACGGCACCCTCGAGTGCCGAGCATCGGGTTCGATTCCTGGAGCTGCCTGATGCGGCGGCGCGTTCGCTCGTCGGGGGCCTGTTCCGGCGGCGGCAGGAACTCGTGCAACGGCGGATCGAGCAGGCGGATCGTCACCGGCAGCCCGGCCATGATCTCGAACAGCGCCTCGAAGTCGGCGCGCTGCATGGGCAGGATCTTGGCCAGCGCCCGGCGCCGGCCGGCCTCGTC
>DASWGR010000125.1:0-3897 GCA_036393535.1 Gaiellaceae bacterium
GATCCGCTTCTACTACGACGTCGTCTGTCCCTACTCGTACATGGAGACGCATGCCCTCGAGGCCGCCGAGGACGCCGGGGCGGTCGACATCGAGTGGTTGCCATTCGAGCTTCGGCCCGCCCCAAGACCCCTCCTCGACCCCCGTGGCGATCATCTGCGGGTCGACTGGACCCAGTACGTCTACCGCCGGGCACTGCAGCTCGGGATCGAGATCCATCTGCCGCGCTACCAGCCGCGCTCGACGCTCCCGCTCGCCGCGTGCCTGTGGGCGGGAGAGCAGGGACGGCTGCGCGACTTCAAGCACGCGCTCTACGAGGCGTTCTTCTGCGAGGGCGAGGACATCGCCACCGACCGAGAGCTCGCGCGTGCCGCCGGGCGCGCCGCGATCGACCCGGACGGCGTGGTCGCCGCCGCCTACTCGTCGGAGCGTTTCGCGCAGCTCCGCGAGATCCGCCGCGCCGCCGAGGCGGCGGGCGTTCGGGGCGTTCCCTCGCTCTTGACGGACGAGGGCGAGACGCACTGGGGGATGGGCGGCCTCGAGCGTCTGCTCGCCGGGGAGCCGCTCGTTCCGAGGGCGGACTAGAACAGTTACACCTTCGCCCGCTTCCGCACCGCTCATCCGAGCTCAAGCATGTCGACGATCCTCACCTCGGGCTCGACGCCTACCAGCTCGGTTCCACGCGGCACGCGCGCCGAGGACAGGTAGCGGTCGAGCGTGTCGCGATCCTTCCAGAAGGCAACGAGCCGGACGAGGTCGCCGTCGACGAGCAGCCGTGCGGTGAGCACACCCTCGGGCCGCGTGGCCCGTCCCTCGTGCATGAGCTCCGCGAGCCGCTCCGCCTGCTCGCGGCGCATCCTGGACTCAAAAACCGCAGCGACCATGCGTATAGATCATCCTCTTCGGGCATGGGCGTTCAATCCACGGTCGCGTTCGAGACGAAGAACCGTGCAGAGGGACGGCGATTCTTCGAGGGGCGACCCTCGCCGACCAGAATCGCCGTTCCTCGATCCCGAGCAACGACCCACTCAAGTCGAGATCATCTTTTTCTCGACGCCGACGCCAGCCGCGACGGCCCGCTCGTACTCGAGCGGCACGGTTGCCGAGTCCTGTAGGGCGATCCCGGTCGAGTCGAAGACCGTCACCTCGGAGGCGGAGGTCCGACCCGGCTTCTTGCCGGTCACGACCTCGCCGATCTCGCCGGCGACGGCGTCCTCGGAGATCAGGCCCTGTGCGAGAGGCACGTTGATCTCGCCGTCCGTGCGGCACTGGCGGATGTCATCGACGAAGATCCGGGCCCGCTGGAGAATCTCGGGGGCGAGCTCCTGATCGCCGCTCTTGTCGGCTCCGACCGCGGCGATGTGCGTCCCCTCTGCGATCCACTCGTTCTCGACGATCGGCCCGCGGGCCGGCGTGATCGTGACGACCACGTCCGCGCCGCTGACGACCTCGGCCAGGTCGACCGAGGGCATCAACCGGAAGGCGTAGCGTCCGTCGTACTTCGCCGCGAACGCCGCCAGCGTCTCCGGCGAGCGGCTCCAGACTCTCACCTCGTCCCAGTCGAAGACCTCGTTGCAGGTCTCGAGCGCACCCTCGGCCATGTGGCCGGCGCCGACGATCGCCAGCACCTTCGAATCCTCGCGCGCGAGCCACTTGGCCGAGACGGCGGCCGCGGCGCCCGTGCGCATGACCGTGTGGTAGCTCCCGTCGACGATCGCAAGCGGGAAGCCCGTCTCGGGGTGGGTGTAGATCAGGATCGAGAAGACGGTAGGGAGGTCGAAGCGCTCGCGGTTCTGCTCGCGGATGGAGACCCACTTGCAGGCGGCAGCCTCCGGCTCCTCGATGTACGAGGGCATCGCCTCCCACTCGCCCGGGTACTTGTCCAGCACGATGTGGCCCTTCGGGTCCATGTAGAAGCGGCCCTCACCGTGCATCCGGTAGGCCTGCTCGACGCACTCGACGTACTCAGACGACGTGACGAGGCCCATCATGTCTGTCCGGCTGAGGATCAGCGTCTTGCGGTTATTCCAGCTCTCCTTCGGCATCTGCCGATTCTACGACGGGCTCGACGACGGCCACGAGCAATGCGGAGTCCGGATACGGCGCCAGCCGCCGGCGGGCGCGCTCGAGCTGGCGTCGCGCCCGGTCGAGTTCGCCGGTCTGAGCCCGATAGCCGGCAGCCGCAAGGTGGTGCAGGCCGTGCAGGAGCTCGTCGTCGCCGAGCCCGAAGCCCTCGGCGAGCGTCCGGGAGGCCGCCACGAACTCGCTCCGCTCCAGGTGCCCTTCGACGCGCCAGAGGATCGACCGCAGGCGCGCTTCGGGCAGGGGCCACTCTTCGTTAGAGTCGCCAGGCATGGTCACGGTCGAGCGTACCCCCAGCTCGGACCGGATCGAGCGCGACATCGAGAAGCTGGCCGGCGCGGAGTACACGCTCTCGGCGGAGGCGATTCGCCGCTACGCCTACACGGGCGTCTACCGGAACACGCTCGACTACTTCAGGCGGGAGCTCGAGGCGATCGGCTTCGACGTCGGCGAGGATCCAGTCGGAACGCTCGTCGCGCGAAACCGCCCGCCCGGCGAGCCCGCCTTCGGCGTAGGCTCGCACTGCGACTCGAACCGGAACGGCGGCAAGTACGACGGAACGATGGGCGTCGTCACCGCACTCGAGGTCTGCCGCCTGAATGAGGAGCTAGGCCTCGGGCTCCCGCTGCAGCTGATCTCGTTCCTCGAGGAGGAGGGCTCGGGCTTCGGGCAGATGCTGCTCGGCAGCCGCATCGTCGCCCAGCGGGTGACCGAGGATGAGCTGCGCGAGACGTTCCGCGCGATCGACGACGGGCGCAGCTTCTGGGAGCACGCCGAGGAGGCCGGCTACGAGCCTGCGCGCTGGGGAGAGGCGGTTCACGTCCTCGACAACCTGACCGGCTGGATCGAGATGCACATCGAGCAGGCCCGCGTTCTCCAGGACACCGGGAACCGGATCGGCATCGTCTCCGCGATCGCCGGCTACGTGCACGCCGACGTCGTCGTCCAGGGGCGCGGCGACCACGCAGGAGCGACGCCGATGGACCTCCGCCTCGACCCGACCTTGCCCCTGGCCGCGTCGATCGCCGAGCTCGAGCGCCTCGCCAGGGCGGCCGGCAAGGGAACCGTCGGCACGGTCGGGGAGATCGAAGTCGACCCAGGGATCATCAATGGGATCGCAAGCCGGGTACGCTTCTCACTCGACATCCGCGGCCCCGACGACGACGCGTTCCAGAGCGTCGCCCGCGACATCGCCGCCTTCGCGCAGGAGTCTGCGCGGGGCCGCGGGACGACGGCGGAGTATCGGCAGCGCCAGACCCTGCCCGCGACGCCGCTCGACGAGCGCATCGTCGGCGCGCTCGACGAAGCGGCAAGGGCGACCGGGGAGCCCCGCATGACGATGCACTCCGGCGCGGCGCACGACACGATGTGCGTGGCCGACCACGTCCCGAGCGCGATGATCTTCGTGCCCTGCAAGGACGGGATCAGCCACCACCCCGCCGAGGACGCCAGCCCGGCCGACGCGGCACTCGCGGCCGAGATCATCCTCAACACCATCCGCTCTCTCACCGGCAGCCTGTAGGAGCTCGTCCCGAGCGCGCAGCCTCCGGCGACGGCTCTCCGCGCTCAGACCGCTCGCGCGTGAGCGACGAGCCCGCCCGCGAGCAGGATCTCGCGCTCGCGCGCCGCCAGCCGCAACTCGAGCCGCACGGGCCCTTCAAGCTCCGTCCCGCCTGCCGCGACCGTCGCACGGATGCCGGGGATCCGCCACTGGTCCCCCTGCTCGACCCGTTCGTAGTCCGCTTCGTCGGCGAAGGTGAGGGGGACGATCCCCTGCGCGATCAGATTGGCGCGATGGATGCGGGCGAAGCTCCTGG
>DASWGR010000126.1:0-9419 GCA_036393535.1 Gaiellaceae bacterium
CGATAGGCCGTTCAGCTCCACGTCGCGTGACGCGATCGTCACCTCGCCGGTCTTGACGCCGCCGACGACCTCGTTCATCGCCTCCGCGTTTTCCGCGGCCGGACTTTCCGGGTCGAACGCGAGCATCGCGGCCAACCCGGCCGGGAGCGAATCCGTCGGGACAACGGTCACCGGCTTGTCGACGAGACCGGCGGCCTGCTCGGCAGAGAGGATGACGTTGGAGTTGTTCGGCAGCAGAACGACCTCGGCAGCAGGCGTCGATTCGATCGCCTCAACGAGCTCCGCGGTCGAAGGGTTCATCGTCTGTCCACCCTCGACGATCTTGGTCGCCCCGAGGCTCTCGAAGAGCCGACGATTGCCGTCGCCTGCGACCACGGCTACGACTCCGGTCATGGACGGCGGCGCATCAGGAACGGCTTCGAGCAAACGCTGCTCGCGCTGGACGGTCTGTTCGTGCATGTTCGCGATCTCAACTCTGTCGATCACGCCGGCACGCGTCCCCACCGAGAGCGCGCGACCCGGCTCGTCGGTGTGGACGTGGACCTTCAGCGCTTCCGGATCTCCAACGACAAGCAGCGAATCGCCGAGTTGCTCGAGCTCGTGCACGATTCCGTCGCTGTCGAGATCGTTCCCCTCGATCATGAACGTCGTGCAATAGCGGTAGGGCGAGAGCTCCTGGTGAATGGCCTCGATGTTGAGCTCCTCGCGTGCCGTAGGCGCTTCGGGCAAGGGCTCGCCCGCCGCCGTGGCAGCAAGGCCGCGCACGATCTCGAGCAGGCCCGCCCCGCCCGCGTCGACAACTCCAGCCTCGCGCAGCACCTCGAGCTGCTCCGGCGTCCGCGCGACGGCCTCTTCACCACGCCGGACGAGCCTGGCCAGAAGCTCGGGCTTGGTCAGGCCGTCGTTCTCCGCGCTCTCGCCTTCCTCGGCCAGCTCGCGGATGACGGAGAGCATCGTTCCCTCGACCGGCTGGCGCACCGCGCGATACGCGGCATCGCTCGCCGAACGAAAGGCGGCCGCGAGCGTATGCGTGTCCACCTCGCCGTTCGTGCGGAGCGTTTCGGCGGCGCCACGGATGATCTGCGAGAGGATGACGCCGGAGTTGCCACGCGCGCCCATCAGCGCCGCACGCGTGACCTCCTTGACGAGACCGGCGCGATCCTCGGTCGTCGTCCGGTCGAGCTCGTCGACCACGGCGCGCGCCGTCATCGTGAGGTTCGTTCCCGTGTCGCCGTCGGGCACCGGATAGACGTTGAGGTCATCGATGCGCTGGCGGTTGCGCTCGAGCGAGGCGAGTGCGCCGTGCGCGAGCTCCTGCACGCGCTCGCGGTCGCTCACCGACCGATCTCCGGTCGGTGAGCGGGGGAAGGGGCGTAAGGGGAAACCGGGAGGTTTCTCCGCTCTCTCTCCTCAGTGCGTGCGGCGGCGGTCGCCACGCCGCGGGCGCTGAGGCGATCCCTAAAGAAGGGAGCTCGTGAGGGAAACCTGGTTTCCCTCACGGGAGCGAACCGTAGGTGAGCGACGTCATGCGGTGGACTTCTTGACGTCCTGGATGCGCACTTCAACTTGCGCAACGGGAAGTCCGGTGAGGCGTTCGACCTCGTACTGCACGCGGTTCCGCAATGTCGACGCGACCTCGGCGAGGTTCAGGCCGTACTCGACAACGACGTGGAGCTCGATCGTGACTCCCTCCTCGGCGCTGCCGCCGACCGTGATCCCCTGGCGCAGCCGGTCGCGCGTCAGCAGCTTCTCGCGCGGAGTACGCGCTGCCATCCCGACCACGCCGTAAGCCTCGGCTGCGACGCGGCCGACGATGTGAGCCACCGCCTCGTGGGAGATCGAAATCCGTCCCAGCGGAGACGACAGCGAAGAAGCTGCCTCCACGGCCGGATTAGACCACGATGCGGGGCTGGAAGTTGCTGCTCAGATGGCCTTTTGCACCTTGCCGCCCTTCAGGCAGCAGGTGCCCCCTCAGAGCTGGCCACCTGCGATCCCTACAAAGGCCCCGCTCCGTGCCCCCGTCGCCGCCGCCGCCGGCGGCCCGCCTCGAACACGATTAGTCCGAGTACAACGACGTAAAGCATCCAGGTCGGGAGTTCCGAGAAGGTCCAGCCGAGGCCTGCACCAAAGCAAGCCGCAAGCACCATGAGCAGAGCAAGAGAGAGGAGGACGCGCGGCCTTCGTATGCGAAAAATCGCCAGACCCACAAAGGCGCCGGCGGCGCCGTAGCCGATCAGACGGAGCCAAAAGGGGATGTCCACGACGATCAACGCGATACCGCATGCGATCAGCACAGCCGCACCAAAGCCAGACCGACGTGTCAACTGCATGAGGCGAGCCATCGGCGGTCGGGCGCCATCTCTTTAGAGACGCGGCACAACTAACGGTGGCCAGCTTCTACGTTGCGTCGTGCTCTACTGGAAGCACTACCCAGGGAGCGACGAGAGAGTCCAAATCTCGGCGGCTCCGCAATGGGGCGAGATGTGTCCAGGCGAGGCGTCAGAAGCCCGTCCCAATCACGACCCTCCTCTCGGTTTCGTTGGAGTCATTTTTCGAGATGAAGGGCCAATCTCAAGCGCCACGAGGTGCGCAAAGATGAACGCCGCGATCCAAGTAGCGGATTTCAATAGATCGTGGATCACCGATCTCACAGGTCCCCATTATCCCGGACACGACCCCGCGGGAGAAGTCTTCTATCCGGAGCGAAGAAGGCGATTCGCGGAGTTGCGCCGCGACCCTACCGATGCCAAGAAGCGCCGCCGAAGGCGCCGTTCGTGCCCGGTAGCGATCGCGGAGTCCCGCCCTTGACCGACACGATGAAGAGCTGAGTCGGGCTCAACGCACCCTTCTCCGGATGCTCGACTCGCAGGAAGAGAATCGCATCGCTTGTCGGCGACCAGGCGGCTGGGAAGATCGCGCCGCCGGTCGTAAGCGTTCTTCGCAACCTTCCGTCGAGACTGACGATGTCGAGGGAATCGACTTCGCGCGTCCGCCAATCGGCGTTCAGGCTTCTCAGCGCGATCCACTTTCCGTTTGGAGACCAGACGGGACTTTCGTCCGCGACGGGGGCATGCGACACGTCATGGTCGCCGCTCCCGTTGGCCCCAATGACGAAGACTGAAGACTTTCCGCCGTCCGAGCCGGTGTACGCGAGCTGCCTGCCAGTAGGAGACCAGCTGGGATGGCCACCGGGTCGTGTCGTGACCTGTGTCAACCTTCCGTTGAATTCGTAAGTCCACACGGTCCAACCGTTCACGAGCGCTGCTGCGAAGGCGATTCGCCGACCATCCGGCGACCATGCCGGGTCGAAAATTGAAGATCGGAACCTGGCATCCTCTGTCCACAGCAGTCGTGGCTTCGTGCCGTTTGCGGCCATGCGGTAGAGCGAACGGCCTCCGACGTACGCAATCGACTTGCCGTCCGGCGACCAGATCGGGCCGGCCTCGTCCGCCGAGCTAGTCGTCAGGCGTCGGAGACGAGTCCCGTCGGCGTTGACCGAGTAGATGTCCGCGCCCACGCCTATGTGAGCCCGCGCGGCGAAGACGATCTTCCCAAGCGGCCTCCTCGATCCGCTCGCCCCAAAACCGCTGAGGGATGCCACCAGCAAGACAACGAGGCCGAGCAAAGCCCCGCGGCGTAAGACCAGCATGACGAACCGGCGATGCACGCTGGCGGAGCGTAGGTTCGATCCCCACATGCGTTCGACGGATCTTCGGCTAGGTTCGGCCCGTTCGTTTGGCGCGACCCGACTCCACAGCGGGCATCTTCAACAGGAGCGAATCAACGCCCGACTCGAACCGGATAACCCGGCCTTTCATCTCCAAAAATGACCTCATCAGCACCAAGGCCGCGACACGCGCGGGTCGCGAGCCGTGGGAGTCGCGAACCGCACCCGTAAGGCGCCGCGTCGCCGCCTGAGCGGGCCGTTCGCCACCTGCCCCGGCAACCGCGAGCAAACACATGGCGGACGAATTTACCCAGCCGGCGACGGCTACGCCGCTCTTTGCTACTAGGCCTGAGGCTTGTTCTGTCCGCGAGGCGGGAGTTTTTGCACGTCTGGGTTATTTCTCTTGAGGCAGCGGGTGCAGACGTATGCCCGGGTCGCCTTGCCCTTGAGGAGCACGCGGACGCGCTGGAGGTTGGGGTTGAAGCGGCGCTTGGTGGCCACCATCGAATGGCTCCGGTTGTTACCGAAGCCGGGCTTCTTCCCACAGACTGCGCAGACCTTGGACATCGGCCGGGCAGTGTAGCCGAGAGCCAAGGGACAGGTCCCCCGCAGACACTGTCTTGGGGTCTGACCCCAAGACAGTGGCCGAAAAAGACCTACCTGGAGGCTGAGGCGCGCAGCTGCGCGAACGCGTCGGCCATCTCGAGCGCGGTGCGCACGGCTTCTGCACCTTTCGAGACCCGAGCCTCCGCCTGCTCGATTACGTCCACCGTCAGGACCCCGAAGGAAACGGGTACGCCAGTCTCCAGAGCAGCCAGTTGGAGGCCGCTTGCGGCCTCAGAGGCGATGAACTCGAAGTGCGGCGTCTCACCACGGACGATGCAGCCCAGCGCGACCACGCAGGCATAGCGACGCGTCTTCGCGAGCGCCATCGCGGCGAGGGGTAGCTCGAACGCACCGGGCACGGGCATGATCGTGATCGCGTCGCGATGAACGCCGGCTTCGTCGAGCTCCTCGAGTGCGGACTCGAGCAGCTTGTTGGTGACCTCGCCGTTGAACCGCGATGCGACGATCGCGACCCCACGGCGGGTCCCGTCGGGCTCGCCCTCGATCAGATTGACGTCGTCCGGGATGTCGAGCTCGCCGAACGCATGCTGCTGCTCGTCCGAGGTGCGGAGCTGCGGCAGCTCGCCGTCCACCGCATCCTCCTCGGAGGGAGGCTCCTCGCCGAGCACTTCTTCCTCCACCTCGCCGTCCTCCGGTTCGTCCACCTTTGTCGGTTGGCCCGGCCAGCGCTCGCTCATTCGCCCTCCAGGGGCTCGTACTTCAGGTCCTGGTGATGAAGCTTGTGGCCGAGCTTGTCACGTTTCGTGGCCAGGTAGCGAGCGTTCTGCGCGTTGGGCGTGGTCTCGATCGGCACCTGCTCGACCACCTCGAGCCCAAAGCCCTCGATGCCGGTGATCTTCTTCGGATTGTTGGTGAGGATGCGGATCGTGCTCAGACCGAGCTCGGCGAGGATCTGGTTGCCGATTCCGTAGTCCCGCATGTCCGGCTGGAACCCGAGCTCGAGGTTCGCCTCCACTGTGTCGTAGCCGTTCTCCTGCAGCTCGTAAGCGCGCAACTTGTTGAGGAGACCGATGCCGCGCCCTTCCTGTGCCATGTAGAGGAGGACGCCGTGCTCTTCGGACGCGATCCGCCCGAGCGCCTGCTCGAGCTGCTCGCCGCAGTCGCAGCGCAACGAATGGAACACATCGCCTGTCAGGCACTCGGAGTGCACGCGCACGAGCACGTTCTCGGCGCCTTCGACATCGCCCTTCACGAGTGCGACGTGGTGCTTGCCCGTCAGCGTCTCGCGGAAGGCGACAGCCGTGAAGTCGCCGTACACGGTCGGCATCGCCACGGTGGTCATGCGCTCGACGAGCCGCTCGTGTCGCCGCCTGTATTCGATCAGGGCCGCGGTGGTGATCAGCTTCAGCCCGTGGCGCTCGCAGTACGGAATCAGATCCGGGACGCGGGCCATCGTGCCGTCCTCGTTCATGACCTCGCAGACGACGCCCGCCGGAATCAAGCCGGCAAGCCGCGCGAGATCGACCGCCGCCTCGGTCTGACCTGCGCGCTCCAGCACGCCGCCCTGGCGGGCGCGGAGCGGAAAGACGTGGCCCGGCTGCACGAGGTCCTCGGGTTTGGCCTCGGGATCGACGGCAACCTGAATCGTGCGCGAGCGGTCGGGCGCGGAGATTCCCGTGGTGACGCCCTCGCGCGCCTCGACGGAGACGGTGAACGCGGTGCCGAACGGTGTCTCGTTTCGCTCGGTCATCTGGCGGAGGCCAAGCTCGTCACAGCGCTCCTCGGTGAGGCAAAGGCAGATCAGGCCCCGCGCCTCTTTCGTCATGAAGTTGACAGCTTCGGGCGTGGCGAACTGGGCCGCGATCGTCAGGTCGCCCTCGTTCTCGCGGTCGGCCGCGTCGACGACGACCACAAATTTGCCCTGGCGGATGTCCTCGATCGCCTCCTCGATGGTGGCGAAGGCGCTCTTTTCCTCGACTTTCATTCCGAAGATCGTAGCCCCGGGAGGAGCCGCTCCACGTACTTCGCCAGAACGTCGGTCTCCAGGTTGACCCTGTCGCCGGCCGCCAAGGTGCCGAGCGTCGTGGCTGCCAGCGTGTGCTGCACGAGCGCAACGGCGAACCCGCCCCCGTCCAGCGCCGCAACGGTCAGCGAAACACCCTCGACCGTGATCGATCCCTTCTCGACGAGGTAACGCAGCAACTCGGGCTCGGCGTCGATCCAGACACGCTTGCCTTCCCCTTCGGGCTCGACCGAGCGCACGCTCCCGACACCGTCGACGTGACCCTGGACGTAGTGGCCGCCGAGCGGATCGCCGGCCCGGAGCGCCGGCTCGAGGTTCACCTGCGCCCCGAACAGCTTCGCGCGATTCAGCGTCTCGACCATCACGTCGAACACGAGCGTCCCGTTCTGGGCGTCGGCGACCGTCAGGCAGACGCCGTCGACCGCGACGGAGTCCCCGACCTCGGCCACGATCCGGCTCTCGACGACGAGGCGTCCCCCGTCGAACGAGGCCACGCGGCCAAGCTCCTGGACGATCCCCGTAAACATGCCATGAAGGCTACTGCCCAGACAGTGAAGCGGGCCCGTCTCCGGACCCGCTCCGAACGATGCTGCGACGGGTGTCTAGGTGCTTGCGAGCCCTGTCGGCCGATGCCGGAACCGTCGGCCGAGGATGACTGCCATCAGCAGCATCAGTGCTGCGGCGAAGGCGATCGAGGCGCCGATACCTGCGTCGCTCCAGTTGAAGCCGTCAGACGTCGTGGAGGCGGCTACCGCCACGGTCTGCGGACCCGTCGCGCCGGCGAGGCCGGGGCCCGGAACGCCGAAGCTGTTCTCGGACTTGACGGGAGACTGAGCCTGGTATGCGTTTGCCATTGCCTGCCAGCGGAGCCCCTCGACCTGCAGCTGGGAGACCGGCGACTGGACGGAAATCTCGGAAGCGATCGGCTGGTGTTCCACCGCCGTGTACGACACGGGCGCAGGATGTCCATCCAGAAGCACCGGCACTCCAGCCTGTGCGCTGGGGACGACAACCGCTGCGAATGCGAGACCGAGAGCGATCTTCTTGAGCCTGAAATGCTTGCGGATCATGGTGTTTCTCCTTCCCCAACTTCGCTTCCTGATGGGGCAACGATCGCTCTTGCCGGTAACGACAACCTCATGGGGGACCCACCGTCGCCCATCGCCCGGTAACTAACGGGTGTAGGTTCAGGCGGAGCCACGATGGACTACCGCATCCTCGGGCCGCTCGAGGCGCTCGACGGGGAGCGACAGCTCCCACTCGGCGGGGCGAGGCAACGCGCCGTCCTGGCCGTCCTGCTCCTCCACGGCAACGAGACGCTGACGCGGGACGTGATCGTCGACGAGCTCTGGGGTGAGGACGCTCCGCCGACCGCGGCCAAGGTGCTCCAGAACTGCGTTTCGGCGCTACGCAAGGAACTGCCGCCCGACACGATCCGGACGGTCGCCGGCGCTTACGGCATCACGCTCGAGCCGGGCGAGCTCGACCGCGACCGCTTCGAGCGGCTGCTCGCGGAGGGCCGGGCCGGACTCGAAGCCGGGGATCACGCAGACGCCGCGGATCAATTCCGCCGTGCGCTCGCGCTCTGGCGTGGAGCACCTCTCTCGGACTTCTCGTACGAGGGCTTCGCACAGGACGAGATCAAGCGGCTAGAGGAGCTGCACGTGGCCGCGTTGGAGGACAGGATCGAGGCGGAGCTCGCACTTGGCCGCCACGACGAGCTCGTTCCGGAGCTGGAAGCGCTCGTCACGAGGCATCCACTGCGGGAACGCCTGCGCGGCCAGCTCATGCTGGCGCTGTACCGCGCCGGCCGGCAGGCCGAGGCGCTCGAGTCGTACCGCGCCGCCCGGCGAACGCTCCTCGCCGAGCTAGGGATCGAACCGGGGCGGGCATTGCGCGAGCTCGAGCAGGCGATCCTCGCTCAGGTTCCGGCGCTCGACGCCGCGAAGCGGCAGCAACAGTCGGTCCAACGCCCGGGCCGAGCGGCCGCGTCGCCGCTCGAAGGGCGCGCCGAGGAGCTCGAGCTGCTCGAGGCCGGCCTCGACGATGCGCTCGCCGGCCGCGGCCGGCTCTTCGTCGTCGTCGGTGACGCCGGTACGGGCAAGACCCGGCTCGCGGACGAGCTCGCGAGCAGCGCGAAGCAACGGGGCACACGGATCCTGTGGGGCCGCGGTTGGGCCGGGGGTGGTGCTCCCGCCTACTGGCCGTGGACGCAGGCGCTGCGCGACTCCTTGCCGGACGCCAGCTCCGAGGAGCCGGAGGCACAGTTCCGCTTCTTCGAGGCTGTGACCGAGACGCTGCGCGCCGTGGCGACCGAGCAGCCGCTGTTGCTCGTGCTCGACGATCTGCACGCAGCCGACGAGGGGTCGATCCTGCTGCTCGAGTTCGTCGCAACGGCACTACCCGAGATGGCCGCGCTCGTCGTGGCGCTCGGACGTCCGGAGACCGCGCGCCTCGATGAGCTCGAACGCCACGCCACCCGGATGCTGCGCGTCTAGCCCAGCGCCACTGCTTCCAACGTCTCGCGAACGACCATCTCCAGGTCGCCGCGGCCGTTCGTCGAGACCAGCTCCTCGCGCAGCTCCTTGACCGCTTCGACCTGAGCGGGGCTGAACGCCGATGTGTCCACTGCCTCCAGCTCTCGCAGCAGCTCCGCATTGTCGTGCCGCGCCAGCCAGTGCGACAGCACGTTCACGAGCTGGTTTTCAGGGCTCGTGGACATACCCGCTTAGCAAAAGGTCGTCACCGACTTGCTCGGCACTCAAACGCTTCAGCTCTACCGGTGCGGGCAGTTCGGGCACGAACGACGGACCGCTGCCGGCGATCCGCGGCGCCACAAACAGCAGGACCTTGTCGACGAGATCCGCGCGGAGGAAGCTCTCCGCCAGCTTGGGACCGCCCTCCAGGAGCAGCGACTGCACGCCGTCCGCCGCAAGAGCCGCGAGCTCGTCCTCCAACCCGCCGGTGCGCAGCTCCAGCTCGGACCCGTCCGGGAGCGGCCCACTGCCGAACGCAAGTCGGCGCGGCTGTTTCGCCGCGCCGATGTCGCGCGCGGTCAGCTCCGGATCGTCCGCGCGCACCGTTCCCATCCCGACCGCAACCGCGTCGACCTGCGCACGCAGCTCGTGCACGCGTCGCCGCGACTCGTCGCCCGTGATCCAA
>DASWGR010000127.1:0-15495 GCA_036393535.1 Gaiellaceae bacterium
AGCGCACGTCCGTAGTGGTCAGCGAGGAGCTCAACGTGATCGTCGCGATCCTCGACGAGCGAATCGACCCACTCCGCGGCGAGCCGGTGCTTCTCGGCCCGCACGCGCCGCGGGATCTGTCCATACGCGATGTCTCGGACCACCATATGTCGGAACGTGTACTCGACATCACCGGCGACGGCGGAGCGGCGCTGGCGCCGAACGAACTCCTTGCGCTCGAGGCCGTGCAGACGCTCCTCCACGAGTGCCGGATCCCGCCCCTCCATCGCAGCTACGGCACCGGCCCAGAAGACCTTCCCGTGCACCGCGGCATCGTGGAGAAGCTCCTTGTCCTCTGTCGCGAGGCTGTCGAGTCGCGCGGCGACGATTGCCTGCACCGTCTCGGGCACGGAAAGCTCTTCGGGATCCCCTCTCTCTTGCAGCATCCGCGGGTACTGCTCCGCATAGAGAGGGTTTCCCCCCGCGCGCTCTAGGAGCGCACGTTGAGTCTCGGCCGGGAGCAACGGACGGTCGAGGTTCGCCGCGAGCAGGCTCGCCGTGTCCTCGTCTGAGAGGGGCCGCAGCGAAAGGGTGGTGGCGTTGGCCTTGCCGCCGCCCCAGCTTGGGCGTCGGTCGAGCAGCTCCGGGCGTGCCGTGCAGACGACGAGCAGCGACACGTCGGCGGCCCAGTCGACGAGATGGTCGATGAAGTCCAGAAGCTGCTCGTCCGCCCAATGAAGATCCTCGATCACGAGGACGAGGGGAGCCTTGTCGGCAAGCGCCTCGAAGAACCGGCGCCACGCGGCGAACGCGTCCCCTTGAGAGTCGCGACGAAACTCCGACTCCAGGGATCCGATCCCGACCAGCGGCCGCAGATGGCGTGCGATCCACTCCGCCTCGCTTTCGTCGGAAAGCGCGGCGGTGATCGCCTGCCACAGCTTCTGCTCCGCGCGCTCTGCACCGTCTCCCTCGAAGATCGCCGCATGCGATTTGACGATCTCGCCGATCGCCCAGAACGCGACGCCGTCACCGTAGGGAAGACAACGTCCCTGTCGCCAGACTACCGCGCTGTCCTTGGTGCGCGCGCTGAAGAGCTCGAAGGTAAGTCGGCTCTTGCCGATTCCCGGCACTCCCACGAGCGTCACGAGTTGCGGCTCGCGATCGCCGCGCGCGCGCTGCGCGGTGTTGAGCAGGAGTGCGAGCTCTTGCTCGCGGCCGATCAGCGGCGTTCGTCCGGCTTGCACGACGTCGACGCCGAGCTCCGACCGGGGCGCGATCGCCTGCCAGGCCCGAATCGGATCGGCCTTCCCTTTGGCCTCGACCGACTCCGCCTCGCGATAATCGACAATGTCGTGGGTGGCGCGGTAGGTCGCCTCGCCGACGAGGATGCCGTTCACCGGGGCGGCGGACTGGAGCCGTGCCGTCGTGTTGATGACGTCGCCGGAGGCCATCCCTTCCCCAGCCAGGGGACTGGAACCGAGCGCGATCAACGCCTCGCCGGTGTTGACCGCGATCCGTAGTTGCAGCTCGTCGTCCTCCATGACCCAGTCCCGAATCGCAAACGCGGCATGCAACGCGCGCTCCGGATCGTCCTCATGCGTGATCGGCGCACCGAACAGCGCCATCGCTGCATCGCCAATGAACTTTTCGACCGTGCCACCGAAACGCTCGAGCTCCGAACGCAGCCGCTGGTGATAGGGAGCGAGCAGCGCTCGTACGTCCTCGGGATCCATGCGCTCGGCACGCGAGGTGAAGCCCACCAGGTCCGCAAACAACACGGTCACGACCTTGCGCTCCTCACGCGCGGGCGCTTGCGCACCGGCAAGCGGCCCAGCGCAGGCGTTACAGAATCGAGCGCCGTCTGGGTTCTGCTGGCCACAACTTGGACAGGCGACCATGGACGAATCGTACGACGGCGCCTGCTAGCGCTCTACTCACGGCTGTGCAAGCTTCCAAAACGCGGCCTTGCCGAAGCGAGCCCGCGGTCGAATGCCGAGCCTAGATAAAATCTCGATTTCCAGGAACTATCCGATAATGGGCCGGGCAGGGATCGAACCTGCGACCTTGGGATTAAAAGTCCCCTGCTCTACCAACTGAGCTACCGGCCCGTACGGTCAGTGTAGACGCGGTTCGCGGCTATTCTGGGCCCGCCGCCCCCATCGACTAGCGGCCTAGGTCGCCACCCTTTCAAGGTGGTAGCGCGGGTTCGAATCCCGCTGGGGGCACTGACCTGGATGGTGGTCGACTTCTCTCAGGCGTTGCGCGTTTGGGGAAGGAGCCGCGGCGGGGAAGCAGAGCTCCCCCGCCGCGTGTCTAGCCGTCACCCGGTCGTCGAAGCCCAGATGTCGGTGTTACCGAACTGTGGGCAGATCGGCAGCGGCCACGGAGCCGGGATGATCCGGTCGCCCGCATCGAACGAGTCCTGCCGCCAAGTCTGGACGGCTCCGCAGAGCTGTGCGGCGCTGGCGTCGGTAAAGACGCCGATGCCATAGCTCGCGGATGCGGCCGCGTAGACGTAGTCCCCGATGCGTTCCTGGTATAGGTCGTGGCCCGGGAACGAGGCGCGGATGTCTCCTAAACCTCCCGTTTCCTCGGTTGTGAAGGCCCCGGGCGTCCCGGTCGCGCCAAGCACCGCGGAGCGGAAGATGCCGTGGTACGGCCGTGGTGAGAGGAAGTCGGCTCCCATCCACGGTGAAGTCACGGCCTCGTACACCGCGTAGACCTTGTCACCGCTTGGCGAAATCGCAGGAGCGGCGTAGAGCGGCCGGTCTCCCGGCAATGAGACCGTCGTCGGCCCTAGCCAGGTCGTGCCACCGTCCGTCGACCAGGCGAGCTTCATCGTGTTGCTGTTGACTGTCGAGCCGGAGTCGGCCCAGCCGTCGACGATCTCGTCAGTCGCGCCAACACCCGTTGGAGCGCCATTCGCGATGTCGACGCTCGGAGACGCAGAGAGATCGGTGCGCGCGCCCCCATACCCGTCCATCACGCACCGGCCATAGATCGGGTCGACGAAGTAGCACGGATCGGTTACCCGGAAGAGGACCTGCGGTTTCGTCCAGTGCTTTCCGCCGTCGAATGACTTCAGCATGATGTGTGCCCCGTGCGTCGGCAGCCCGACGAGGGCCGGGTTCTCGAACATCTCCGCGAACGCGTACACGACGCCGTGGCTGTCGGTACGGATCGCGCAGCCGCTGACTCCGAACTCGATCGGGCCGCGGCCGCCCGTACCTGCCGGGGTCACCTGCTTGACCGTCCAGCTGCTGCCCGCGTCCGTCGACACTCCGATCTGGAGCGGCGCCGGGAAATTCGCCGGTCGGTGCTGGCCGAGGCTGCGGAACTGCACGGAGCAGACGTACACGTTCCCGAAGAACGGGCTCGTGCCCGCGTTATCCGCCCAGATCTGCTCCTTGTCCTCGAATGCCGTCTGTCCCTGATTCGCCGTGACGATCACCGGCGGCAGCCAGCTACTCTTCGCAGCCACGCGCGCCGGAGTTGGGTTGTCGAGACGCGAGACGGCCACGGCTGTGAACCCGTGGAAGACCGGGTTCGGGAAGATGAAGTCGCGGTGAAGGTCGAACGGCGTCGCCAGGTTCGCGTAGTAAACGCGCGACCCGTCGGCCCATGGATGGGCGCGGTCGATCTGGCCGTTCGCTCCCGGCGCCGGTCCGACGGAGAGCGCCGGATCACCAAGCGAGACGAGATTCGATTCGAAATACCACGGCAGCGTGTGGATCGGCCCCGGCATGCCGTCGCACTCCGTCGTCGCGTTCGGACACGTCGCCGCCTCCCAGCCGCTGTAGGTGGGCTGAGTCCAGGAATTGCCGCTGTCGAACGAGAAGTAGATGCCAGAGACGCCGACTCCCTTGATCCTGTTCCAGCAGGTGACAAGCTGGGTTGCCGTGTCTTCTGGGCACGGCTGCTCGTCGACCAGGTCGTTGGACCCGGCGACGACGACGTTCGGATGGTGCGCGTCGATCGCGACTGCCGGTTCGTTCTGATGGCTCCGCGGCACCGGTGTGCCAACGCTGGCAACGTTGGCGATGCCAGCGCCGGCTGTCGCTACGGCGACAAGGGCGCAGAGCGCGGCGGCCCCAAATAGTAATGCTCTCCTCACGAGAACCCCCCAAAAATCGCGGTTGGCGTACCAGGGGAATATCTGCCGCAAGGCGAGAAGTGTCAAACCGCACGATCGGAGCCGTGGCGATCACCGTCTGAGCTAGTCGGCTATTAGGGCCGAAACGATGGCCAGGCGTACTCGCGGCGGAGTTCGGATTATGTGATGCCGGGGGCATTGGCCCGCACGCCGGTCGCTGCTTCGCCACATCGACTTCTGGCTGAATAGAGGCTCCGCTTCGTCGGCGGGCTGAAGAGGTTCAATGCTAGGAGGCGGAGGAGGAGCGGCCTACACTTCGAGCGATTGTGGGCGCCGATCCAGATAGGCCTGTAGAGGAACGGAAGGTCGTCTCGGTCCTCTTCGCCGACCTAGTTGGCTTCACCGCACGCTCGGAGCGTGCCGACCCGGAAGACGTACGGGAGCTTCTGCGCCCGTACCACAGCCGGGCGAAGCACGAGATCGAGCGGCTCGGCGGCACGGTCGAGAAGTTCGTCGGCGACGCGGTGATGGGCGTCTTCGGCGCACCCACGGCCCACGAGGACGACGCCGTCCGCGCCGTGACGGCTGCACTCGGGATCGTCGATGCCATCGCCGAGCTGAACGAGGCTCGGCCGGGAACAGGGCTCGCGCTGAGAGCGGCCGTGAATACCGGCGAGGCGATCGTCGACCTTTCCGCCCACCCAGAGCGCGGCGAGATCATGGTGACGGGCGATGTCGTCAACACCGCCGCGCGGCTGCAGGAGGTGGCCCCGCTCGACGGCGTCGTCGTTGGCGAGTTGACCTACCGGACGACACGGGACTCGATCGAATACGAGCAGCTCGAGCCCGCGTCCCTCAAGGGCAAGGCGGAGCCGGTGGGCGTCTGGCGCGCAACAGCGCGCCGCGGCGTCGAACGACGAACGCCGCCCGTGGCGTTCGTCGGGCGCGATGAGGACCTCGCGCTACTCGAGCACGCCTTCACCCGCACGCTCCGGGAGCGCTCGATCCAGCTGGTCACGGTCGTCGGCGAGCCCGGCGTCGGCAAGTCACGGCTCGTCCGCGAGTTCAGGAGCCTCGTCGAGCGCCGGCCAGAGGAGGTTGCCTGGCGCCAGGGGCGCTGCCTCCCCTACGGCGAGGGGATCACATTCTGGGCGCTCGGGGAGATCGTGAAGACGCACGCTGGGATCCTCGAGTCCGACGACTCGACCCACGCGGCGGAGAAGCTCCGGGCCGCGATCGAAGTGGTGAGCGCCGAGTCGGGCGAGCGCGAGTGGCTCGCCACGCGGCTCGCGCCGCTCGCCGGCGCGCAGCTCGCCGCCGGAGCCGAGCCGGCCGAGCGCAGCGAGTCATTCACCGGCTGGCGGCGGTTCTTCGAGGCTGTCGCAGCGGAGCGGCCGCTCGTCCTCGTGGTCGAGGACCTGCACTGGGCCGATCCGGCCCTGCTCGAGTTCGTCGACCACTTGGTGGACTGGTCGACGGGCGTCGCCATCCTCGTCATCTCCACCGCCCGGCCCGAGCTCTTCGAGCGAAAGCCGGGCTGGGGCGGCGGCAAGCGCAACTCGACGACAATCTCGTTGTCGCCGCTCACGAGCGAGGAGACTGCACGGCTGATCTCGGCGCTGCTCCCCCAGGCGGTGCTCCCGGCCGAGACGCAGGTTGCGCTCCTCGAGCGAGCGGGCGGTAATCCGCTCTACGCCGAAGAGTTCGTGCGGATGCTCGCCGACCGGGGAATCGTCGGCGGGCGCGGGGCGGTCGTGGAGTCCGAGATTCTCGTCCCCGAGACGGTCCAGGCCCTCATCAGCGCTCGCCTCGACACGCTCGCGCCGGATCGGAAGGCTTTGCTCCAGGAGGCGGCGGTGGTGGGGAAAGTCTTCTGGGACGGAGCGCTCGCGTCGATGGCTGGGGCCGACGAGGAGAGCGTCGCGGAGAGCCTCCACGACCTTGTACAGAAGGAGCTCGTGCGCCCGATCCGGGGCTCGTCGGTCGAGGGCGAGGCCGAGTACGTGTTTTGGCATGTCCTCATCCGCGACGTCGCTTATGGGCAGATCCCTCGGCTTGCGCGCGTGCGTAAGCACGAGGCCGCGGCGGCCTGGATGGAGCGGCTGGCGGGAGATGGGTCCGACAAGGCGGAGATCCTCGCCTACCACTACGGCCAGGCGCTCGAGCTCGCGCGTGCAGCTGGCGCCGTGGAGGAGGGCGAGCGGCTCGAGACGCCCGCTGGCCGCTTCCTCGTCCTGGCCGGCGACCGCGCTGTCCAGCTCGACGTCGCCAAGGCCGAGGGGTACTACCGGCGCGCTCTCGAGCTCCTGCCCGACGGTCATCCCAACCGGGCCGAGGTCATCGCGAAGGCGGCGGAGACCGCCTGGCTGGCCGGACGCCTGCTTGAGGCGGAGCGGGGCTACGAGGAGGCGATCGCCGACGCGCGCCGGCAGGAGAACGTCCTGCGGGCGGGTGAGGTGATGGTCGACCTCGTTGCGTCCCTGCGCGATCGCGGCGAGACGCGGCGTGCGCGCGCCCTCCTCGACGACGCGGTCGCGCTGCTCGAGCGCGAGCCGCCGGGCCGGGAGCTCGCCCTTGCGTACCTCAACGTCGCCCGCGACGACGCCGTCTCGGGGCGCGCCCGCGACTGCCTCGAATCATCGGCGCGGGCGATCCGACTGCTCGAGCGGCTTGGAATGCGCGACCACGCGGCGCGTACGCTCCAGTTCCGCGGCGGCGCCCGCATCGACCTCGGTGACCTCGAGGGACTCGATGATCTGCGCGAGTCGCTCCGGCTCAGCCTCGAGCTCGGACTCGGCTACTACACGGTCAACGCCTACGGCAACCTCGCCGAGAACGTCTGGCAGATCGAGGGACCGGCGGCTGCGCTCGATCTCTATCGCGCCGGAATCGACTTCGGGGAGCGCCGCGGGATCGCGTTCAAGACGCGGTGGGTCGAAGGCGAGATGCTCTGGAGCCTCTTCGACCTCGGCGGCTGGGACGAGCTGCTCGAGCGGGCGGAGCGGCTGATCCGCTCGGACGAGGCCCACGGCGGCAGTCAGGTCGGAATCATGGCGCTCACCTACCGCGCGCGCGTGCTGGTCCTGCGCGGGCAGACGGCGGAGGCCGCCTCCTCGCGGGAACGGTTCCTCGCCGCGGCGCGGCAGAGCGGCGACCGGCAGGTGCTCGTCCCGGCACTCGCTGTCGCCGGGCTCATTGGCCTCGCCAGCGGCGACGTCCGCGGCGCCGTCGAGCTGATCGACGAGCTCGAGGGCTCAACGCGCGACTACGCGGGCTGGCGATCGCACGAGCTCGCGGACGCGCTGCGCGTCTGCTCGCGTGCTGGCGAGCTCGAACTCGGGCGGAGGCTGCTCGAAGGCGGCGCCGAGTTCGTCCCGCGCGACCGCCACGAGGCGCTTACCGCACGCGCAGAGCTCGCGGAGGGACGCGGCGAGAGCGAGCGGGCGGCGGAGCTCTACGCCGAGGCCGCCGAGCGCTGGGGCGAGTTCGGCCACGCCCTCGAGCGCGGGCTCACGCTGCTCGGACGCGGCCGCTGCCTGGCGGCACTCGGGTGGACGGACGAGGCCACCGCGCCGCTGCGCGAGGCGGACGCGGCGTTCCGGCACCTCGGCGCAGCGCCGCTACTCGGCGAGACTGCGGCACTCCTCGGCGCTGCCGCCTAGTAGTCGTCTTCCGAGGCCGCCCGAATCAGCAGCGCTCGCCGTCCTGCTCGGTGCCGCTTGTCAGCGGCCCAGGCTTCGCGAAGCGCCTGGTCAGGCCGAACACACCCGCTTCAAGCGTCACCGCATGGTTCGGATTATGTGAGGTTGGGTGCACTCGCCGACGGAGATCCGAACGCGCTGCGCGCGACGAATGATGATCTTCGGCGGGTTCGCGTTTGGATTCGGGCGTTGAGCAGGCCGAGCGCGGCAAAGCCACGCGCGGTGGCGGATGTACTCTTGGCCTGCTCGGGGCGGTTAGCTCAGCTGGGAGAGCGCCTGCCTTACACGCAGGAGGTCGGCGGTTCGATCCCGTCACCGCCCATCGCTCAACGAAGCCGTGTCCGGCCTAGCACGCCATCGCTCGTGTCTCCATTGGCAAGTCGATTGGCCAGTACGAAGGTCTCCCTTGAAGCGCGTGTTGGCGCAATCTTCAGCGCTGCGCTAGGTGCCGCTGCCACGTCCGCAGCGCTGGAACGAACTCAACCTGGCCGCCGTGCCGCCCGACGCCATTGCGATCGTCGCCGACTTCGCGTTCGCCCGGCCGGTACAACCTGTTTGCGATCGATGGCTGTCGCGTTTGGCGGAAAGGCGACACGCTCTCGAGGGATGATCCGGAATCGTCCTGCCGGACGTGCGTCAGGTTGTGTCGGGCTTCGGTTCGGCGATTATCCGGTCGACTCGTTTGGCGATCAGGCTGAGTGGAGCTGTACGCAGCAAGCGCGAGCACGGCCTACAGCTTCAACCTGCATACGCCGAACACGGCCGTGAATCCGGGCAAACGGCGACATCATCCGGGTGACCGGCAGCGGGACGTTCGACACGAGCGCCGAAGCCGTGGTCGCAAGCGGCTCGTTCACGCACACGCACTCGACCGGAGCACTCGTCGCCCGCGGTGTCTGGGTCGCGACCGACTTTGGCAGCTTCGACGCCTTCGGCGGCCCGAGCAACGGCTTCCAGGGCGGGGTGCTCGAGATCACCGCGACGCTCTTCCCGGTCGGAGGAGCGCCAGTGACGGGCGTGCCGATTACCGTGAACTGCCTGATCAACGCGCCGGGTGGCTTCACGGGCGATGAGGGAACGGCTGTCGGAGCCTTCACGGAGCGGACAGGCGGGCAGACGTTCTTCCACCTGAACTCTTAACCGGAAGGAAGGGAAGGGGGCGGTCCGGAGCCGGATTCGCCCCCTTCAATTTCACATCCAAGCCTCTACTGGTCGGGCGGAGTCCAGAAGTACGCGGGGGCGTTTGCGAGCCCGCAAGCGCCGACGGGTTACACGCACGCGCGAGGCGAATCACTGGCCGCTCGAACAGGGCGATTCCTTGTGCCGCGTTCTGTTGGAACTACGACAACCGGCCAGAGATGGCTGCTGCTCCTTCGCGGCGCTCATTCGTCGTCGGCTGGAAGGCGTTTCGTTGGTTCGACAACGAGCTGGGGATCGTCCCCTCGTACTCGGCGGATGCGCCCGCTCTCGGTGTCCTCGAGTTCGAGCAGCGGAGGCGTGACGCTCATTGGCGTTATGCCGACGACGACATGGAGGCGCCCTCGATACCTGATGATTGTTCCGATCTCGAACACGGCCACAGACACACGCCCAACGCATGCGCATGTAGGGAATCGGCCGTTTCGCCTGGTTTATCAATCCCTGGTTCTGAGGCTTGCCCCATCGAGGGCGCGTGTGTCGCCTTCCGCCAAACTGCGACAACGACCCACCGTGGGCATAGCAGCCTACGACATTACGCAGTTGACTAGTACTTCGCCGTTTGGCCTGACGGCCGGCCGGTCTTGATGGTTACGTCGAACGAGCCGACGTGATATTCGCGCGCGCGTGTGTACTCAAACTCGACTCCGCGCGCAGCTGTCGCGGTTTGGTGGAAGCGCGACAGGGCCCCGCTGGCAGCCGGTGGCAACGGTTCGGCCGAAAACGCGGACTTTGAAGCTGCAAGCCGCGTGGTGCTCATCCAGGGGTCACCTCGGCGGAGGGCAATGGCCGGTGGCCATCCGGGCTCTTAACATCGGAGACGTCGTGCCGACCCTGAGCCTTGTCATTCCGCACTGGCCGCTGGATGAGGAGACGGACGAGGCGCTGCCGCTGCGCCGGGTCATTCCCCGCCGAGTGTGAGCGGATCGTCGTCATCAACGACGGAACAGGCTACGCGCACAACGTCAACATCGGGCTGCGCCTTGCGAGCGGCGAGTACATCGCCGTCGTCAACAACGATTGCCGCCTCTCGGACGGCAACGTCTACAACCTCTGCGTGCCGAACGCGGTCACGAGTCCGCTGGTGATCGGCGAGCGACAAGGGTTCGGCGAATCGATCGAACCGGGCGCCTTGCATGGCTCCTTCTGGGTGGTTCCGCGGGCGGTGCTGGATCGGGTGGGATTGCTCGACGAACGCTACGAGCGCGCCTACTGGGAGGACGATGACTTCCTCGCACGGCTACGACAGGCAGGCATCCCGACCCGACAGGTCGACTCCGTGCGAGTCAAGCACATCGGTGGACTAACGACGGTCAAGATCTCGGAGCACCGGAAGTGGCTCGAGTTGAACGCACGCAGGTTCGCGGAGAAGTGGGGCTGGCTTCCGCCGCCGACTGCGCGCTACCGAAGAGCAAGCGGAGAGGACATCTGGCACTTCTGTCAGAACTGCCCGAACTGGCCACGCGTCGACTTCGACGAGGCCAGCCCGGCAAACGACTACGGACCGGACAAGCCTCCAGTTCCGCCCGGCGGCGCCGAGTGCGACGAGTGCAAGTCGCTCCGCGAACGCAGCGAGTGCGCGTTCTACTAGGGCGCATGCCCGCGCAGCTCCGAGCCGGGGGGCAAGGCCCATACCTCACTGCTCGCTCCCCGCTTCGGCCGCTTGACCACTGTCCCGCTACCGCGGAAGCGCCGGCGCAGCTGAGCGACGCGCCGGCCCAGGGCATCAAGACAACTTCTCGGGGAGCGTGCACCGCAACCCCCCAGCCAGACAACGAAGAACTAGCTTCTAGGCACACGAGGGGCGTGTCGCGCTTCCGCCAAAACGCGACACGGGGCTGATGCGGTTTTGCTCGACCGCCACTAGCGTCTCTTGGCGAGGTGGTAATGCTTGCCGTCGAAGTGGTAGACGTCCTCGAGCTCACCGTGTCGACTGCGACCGCGGTTCTCGAAGCTGACCGTGACGACACCTCGGCCGAGGACCACCCGGTCACCGGCGAACGCCGCCAGCTGCCGGAGGCTGTGGCCGTCGATGCGGTAGATGAATGCGGTCGCGCCGATCGAGGGCGTTGTCCAGAGCATGAAGGCGACCTCGCGATGTCGGCCGTCGCTGAAACGCCCGGCGCGCACCCAGGCAAGCTCATTGCCGCACATGGCTCCCGCGATGCGACGGTCGGCGATCAGGCGCACCGGTAGTCGGCTGGTCTCGACCAAGGCCATTCGCCAGGACGCTCCGCGCAGTCCGCACCAATCCCGCCCTTTGCGATCGACGTAGACAACGAACCAGTCGGGAGCGCTCCGCGCCCAGCCGACGACGCGGCCGTGCACACTCTCGAGCACCGGCGCCGGCACCACAGTGGAGCCACCGACTCCAGCAAACGCGAGTGCGACAGCGAGCAGAGCAGTGATCCGCATCCCAGTATCTATAGCGCGCGAGTTGCGTTGTTCAAGCGTCCGACTTGCCCTCGACAGCGCCACGGCCCGCCATAAGCGGTCGTTCCGTCCGACCGGTGTCGAACTGGGTAGCCGTCGCGTTTTGGCGGAAAAGCGACAGTCGTGCTCGCGTCGTTACTACGTTTCGCCGTTTCGTGGGTTCGGGTCGGAGCGTGATTCGCCGTCCTGCCGGCGTCGGACGACGTTTCGACGTTCGGGTGGGGGTGGTCTGCCCACGACATCTTTGGCTGCCCATGCCCGGCCCCCCGAGCTGGTCGGAACGAAGCTACGGCGACATCTCCGCTGCCGTCCGCGGGCTTTGGCCTCTTTGCGGTCGCGCTAAGCGAGCAAACGCTCGACCGCCCCAAACGAGCCGTCCGCGGCGAGACTGCGGCTCGCTTCCGAGAACGCCTGACGGAAGCGTTCGCTCTCGCGAAGAGGGGGCGAGAACACTTCGTCGAGCTCGAGGAAGGTAAGCGGTGCGTCGAGCGACCCGAGCGCAAGGGCGATGGTCCGTTCTCCATGAGGATCGGGCGCGCGCTCGGCGGCGGGCGTCACGGCTAGATAGCGCGCCCAGCCGGCAAGGGCCAGAGCTGCACACTCGATCGGGCCGCCGAGCTCGAGCTCGCGTTCGATCGTCGGAATCAGGAAGCTCGGAAATTTCGCCGTCCCGTCGATGCAAAGGCGCGCGATCTGATCGCGAACGCCGCTGTTGGCAAAGCGCGAGAGCACCGTGCTCGCGTAGTCGGCGGCCGGGTGCCCTGGGATCTCATCGAGCGTCGGGATAGCTTCTTCCCCGAGGAAGCGCTCAAGGTATCTGCGCAGAGCGGCAACAGCGATCGCCTCGTCGACGTAAGTGACTCCGGCGAGCGCGGCGATGTAGGCCATGCACGAGTGGCTCGCGTTCAACATCCGTAGCTTGTAAAGCTCCCAGTCGTGCACGCGGTCGGTGAACAGCGCGCCGACCTCTTCGTACTGCGGCCGCCCGGTGGCGAATCGGTCTTCGATCACCCATTGGCGAAAGGGCTCGGCGACGACAGGCCAGGCATCGTCGAGCCCGACTACTTGTGAGAGCCAGGCCCGATCTGTCGCGGCGGTCTGCGGCGTGATCCTGTCGACCATCGAGTTTGGGAAGGTGCAGGACTCCTCGACATAGTGCATAAGCTCGGCGCTGCGCGACTGGCACACCGTCATGATGGCCGCGCCCGCGGTCTTTCCGTTGCCCGGCAGGTTGTCGCAGCTGAGGATCGTGAGCGGCGCTTCGCCTCCAAGACGCCGGGCCTCGAGGCCGGTGGCGATCGCCTCAAGCGTCGGGTTCTCCTCTGCCAGGGAGTAGCCCCCTTCGGTGATAGTCAGCGAAAAGATCGCAAGTTCGGGATCCGCCAGCAGCCGAGCGAACTTTTCGACGTTGCCAATCGCCAAGACGTAGTCGACGATGCTGCCAATGACCCGCACTCCTGCTCCGTCACTGTCGCGCTCGATCAGCGTGTAGAGGTGGTCTTGGCCGCGGAGGGTCTCGGCCATGTGCCGGTCCGCCTCCAGCAGACCGACGCCGCGGATGGCCCAGTCGCTGCCGCCCGCGGCGAGCTCGTCGGTGTAGAGGGCCATGTGCGAGCGATGAAAGCCACCGACGCCGAGATGAAGAATGCGTGGGGCGAGGGCTGAGCGGTCGTAACGGGGTACCGCGATGCCCTGCGCGCCGATGGCGTCCAGGTTCGACTGCGCGACTCTGATCGCCATCAGGCGCTTCCGCCCGAGACCTCGAGATTGACGCCGGTGACATACGAGGCTTCGTCTGAGAGAAGGAAGGCGACAACCGCTGCGACCTCCCTTGGCGCCCCGTAGCGGCGGAGCGGCACCATGGCGATCATCTGCGACGCGACCGTGTTGGGATCGCCGGCGAAGTACTGGCCTCCAGCTCCGGCTTGGCGCGCCACCTGCGTCTCCCACATCCGTCCTGGGCCTATGAACCCCGGCGAGACGGCGTTGACGCGAATGCCGTGTGGCGCGAGGTCCCTGGCGGCGGCTTTGCTGAGCCCGACGACCGCTGCCTTCGAGGCCGAGTAGGCGGGCATGTTCGGCGCGCCGGAGACGCCGGCCATCGAAGCGATGTTCACGATCGAGCCGCCGATGCCAGCGCGGATCATCGCTCTGGCCGAAGCGGCCAGCACACACATGAGACCGAGCACGTTGACCTCGAGTAGCCGGCGCGCGTCTTCGAGTGGGTAGCGCTCAACCGAGACGAACTCGCCCTGCAAGCCCGCGCTGTTGACGACACCTGAGAACGGCTCATGGCTCTCGATCGCCGAGGCGACTGCAGCTTCATCGGTGACCGAGAAGGTGGCGGCGACCGCCTCGGCGCCGAGCGACACGCAGTCTTCGACGACTTCTTGTAGCCGCTCGTATGTCTGCGGATGGTCGGCGAGGACGAGGCGTGATCCTCGCTTCGCAAGTGTTCTCGCCGTCGCGCCGCCGAGATCCCCGGCCGCCCCGGTGACGAGGATGCTGGTCACAGCTCGACGCTCTGCCGTCTCACCTCCGCAGCATCGAAGAGATGGAGCGTTCCGTGCAGACTGATTCGCGCGTTGTCGCCGGAGGAGCCGACGAAGGGGGCATCGACCTTGGCCACGATTCGGCGCTCCTCGCCGTCGTGATCGATGAGTAGATGCACGAACAGCTCGGAGCCGAGATCCTCGACGATGCGGATGCGGGCGGGAATCGGCCCGTCGCCGATGATCACTGCCTCCGGCCGAAAGCCGATCGTTGCCCGCTCGCCGCCGAGGTCGTCGCTCACCCCGATCTTTGCTCCGCCGACCTCGAGAGGCCCAGTTGAGGCGACCGGCAGCATGTTCATCGCCGGCGAACCGATAAAGCCCGCGACGAAGAGATTTGCCGGCTGGTGGTAAAGCTTGGCCGGCGAGTCACACTGCTGCAGAAGTCCGTCGCGCAAGACAGCGACGCGGTCGCCCATCGTCATCGCCTCGACCTGGTCGTGGGTGACATAGACAGTCGTTACGGCCAGACGTTGCTGAAGCTCGACGAGCTCTGTCCGGGTCTGCACGCGTAGTTTCGCGTCCAGGTTCGAGAGCGGCTCATCCATTAGATAGACCTGCGGATGGCGCACGATCGCGCGGCCCATAGCGACGCGTTGGCGCTGGCCGCCGGAGAGGTTGCGCGGTTTGCGGTCAAGATAGGGCTCGAGGTCGAGCAGCTTCGCCGCTTCGCGCACACGCTCCAGGCGCTCGTGCTTCGGGACACCTTGCTGCTTCAGGGCGAAGCCCATGTTGGCGGCGACGTCGAGGTTCGGGTAGAGCGCGTAGTTCTGGAAGACCATGGCGATGTCACGGTCACGTGGGCGAACCGACGAGACGTCCTTGCCGCCGATCAAGATCCGCCCCTCATCGAGAGGCTCGAGGCCGGCGAGCATGCGTAGCGCCGTCGACTTGCCGGATCCCGACGGGCCGACGAGCACGAGTAGCTCGCCATCGTCGATCGTCAGGTCGAGCTCGTTTACCGCGGGCTTCGGGGTGCCCGGATAGAGACGCGTCGCCTGCTCGTATTGCACTGCGGCCAAAGATCAGTCCTTTCTCATTTGATCGCACCCATTGAAAGACCACGGATCATTCGTTTCTGTGCCGCCCAACCGGCAAGCACAACCGGTAGGCAGGCGATTATCGAAGCGGCCGACAGCTTCGCGAGGAAGTTTCCGCGCGTCGAGACGTTGCCGATCACCCACTGCGGCATCGTCGATGCGCCGGCGAAGTTCAGCTGGATGGCGTAGAAGTACTCGTTCCACGCGAAGATCACGCAGAGCAGTGCCGTGGCGGCGATACCGGGTGCGGCGATCGGCAGGATGACCGAGCGCAGCTGGTTGAAGAGGCTGGTGCCGTCGATCTCGGAAGCCTCGATCAGCTCCCGCGGCACCTCGACGAAGAAGGAGCGCATCATCCAGATCGCCAGCGGCAGGTTTATGGCGATGTAGAGGGCGATCAGAATCGTTCGTGTGCCGATCAGGTTCCACTTCTCGGCGTAGACGTAGATCGGGAAGATCGACGCGACGATCGGCAGGAACTTGGTGGAGATGAAGAAGAA
>DASWGR010000128.1:0-7441 GCA_036393535.1 Gaiellaceae bacterium
CCACGATCCGCTGCTTCTGCTCGACCTCGTGCTGGTACCGGAAAGATGCGTCCGCGATCTCGCGCTGGAAGAAGTTTTCCTTGATCGCGGGAATAACTCCGCCAAGCATGCGGATCCGGTCGAAGTAATCGTAGGCCTCCACCTCGAGGCGGTTCGTCAGATCCTCCACGTAGTAGGAACCGCCGAGCGGGTCGATCGTATTGACGACTCCGGTTTCATGCGCGATCACCTGCTGCGTCCGCAGAGCAAGCCGCACCGCATTTTCCGTCGGGAGCGCTAGCGCCTCGTCGAAAGAATTCGTGTGCAACGACTGCGTCCCGCCCAGCACCGCCGCGAGTGCTTCCAGTGCAGTGCGGATGATGTTCACCTCGGGCTGCTGCGCCGTGAGCGACACGCCGGCGGTCTGCGTGTGGAAGCGCATCAGCCACGACCTGGGGTTCTTCGCGCCGTAGCGTTCTTTGAGCTCGTGCGCCCAGATCCGCCGGGCGGCACGGTACTTCGCAATCTCCTCGAAGAAGTCGAGGTGCGCGTTGAAGAAGAACGAGAGCCGCGGCGCGAAGTCGTCGACGTCCAACCCACGCTCCATGGCCGCCTCGACATAGGCGAAGCCGTCGGCGAGGGTGAACGCCAGCTCCTGTACGGCGTTCGAGCCGGCCTCGCGAATGTGGTAGCCGGAGATCGAGATCGGATGCCAGAGCGGCATCTCCTGCGCGCAGAACTCGATCATGTCAATGACCAGCCGCATCGAGGGTTCCGGCGGGAAGATCCATTCCTTCTGCGCGATGTACTCCTTGAGGATGTCCGTCTGGATCGTTCCGCGCAGCTTGGCCCGCGGCACGCGCTGCCCTTCGCCGACGCAGAGATAGAACGCCAGCAACATCGCCGCGGGCGAGTTGATCGTCATCGACGTCGACACCTCGTCGAGCGGGATGCCCGCGAAGAGCGTCTCCATGTCGTCGAGCGAGTCGATCGCAACACCTTCCCGGCCGACCTCGCCGAGCGAGCGTGGATGGTCGGAGTCGTAGCCCATCAGCGTCGGCATGTCGAAGGCCGTCGAGAGGCCGGTCTGACCGTGCTCTAAGAGGTACCGGAAGCGCGCGTTCGTCTCCTCGGCTCCACCGAAGCCGGCGAACTGGCGCATCGTCCAGAGCTTGCCGCGGTACATCGACGGATAGACGCCGCGCGTGAAGGGATAGACCCCCGGATACCCGAGGTCGCGCTCGTAGTCGATACCAACGCTGTCGGGCGTGTAGAGCGGTTCGTTCTCGAGGCCGGAGATCGTCGAGAAGAGCTCGCCCCCACGCTCAGGCTTAGCCTCGTAGAGCTCGCGCTTCCACTCGGCGGTCGAGTCGTCTTCCGACCGCGCGCGCGGATCCTCGGTTGTGGCCATCCTTCGTCCGATTCTACGGGCGTGATTCTGGCTCCTGCTGTCCGCGCCATCTGCCGATATTCGCCCCGTGGAGAAGATTGTTGCAGTTGTCATTTGTGGGCTCGTAGCGCTTTCTGCGGCGGGCCGGCCGGCGGCTGCGACGAACCGCGACGACTTGCTCCGCAGGGCGTCGCACTTGTCGGGGCTCCCAGTTCGCCGAGTCGTCCCAGAGGAGGTGCTCGCGAGTGCGCGCTACGACGCGGCGCTGTTGCAGGCCACCGACCGGGAGTACCCGCGTTCGCTCCGGACCATCGACACCGCCCTGTACGCGCGGCTCGGGCTGATGCCCCGCAACCTGCGGGCGCAACTCGCGCCGGACGCACGCGTTTCGCGTGCCTGGTACGACTCGGCGGCGCGCAGGTTGCTGCTCCGGCGCACGCCGACGGCCGAGAGGACGCGCGTCGTCAATGAGCTCGTCCGCGCCCTCGTCGACCAGAACTTCAACCTGCGGCGGATCACCGGATTGCGCGTGCGTGACCGCGACCGCGCGCTCGCAGCGAGGAGCATCGTGGACGGGACCGCTGCACTTGCTTCGGGCGTAACTGCGAGCCCTGTGCAGGGACCACCGCTCGAACGTTTCTTGCAATTCGAGTCGGGTCTCGGTCCGGGCAAGGCACTTGCGAAAGAGTTGCGCTACCTCGGTGGGTCGCGCGCACTTGCAAGTGCATTGCGCCTGTTCCCACAGACGACCGAACAGCTTCTACACATCGACAAGTTCCTCGAGCGCGAGCGCGCACTCCCGGTCCGGCTTCCCACTCGGATCGGAGACTGGAAGCTCAGCGCGTCCGAGACTTTTGGCGAGCTCGACGTCCGCAGTCTGCTGCGCGCGTTCAGCGTGCCGAACGCTGTTCCCACTGCCGCAGGCTGGGGTGGCGGACGCGTTGGGCTCTACGTCTCACCGACGGGACAAACGACCGCCGTGCTCGCTCTGCGGTGGGACACGATCGACGATGCGGTGGAGTGGCGCGACGCTGTGACGCACTACGTCGGAGCGGCGTTCCCCGGCGCGACGGCACGCGATTGCCCGCCGCTCGACCGCTGCTGGTCGAGCACGTGGGACGTCGCCTCCGGGGTGCTGGGAACGACGAGCGTCTTCGCGAGCGGACGGGCGTCAGACACCATCGCGGCAGCTGTCTTCACGCAGAAGTAACCCTCGACTCGAGCCTTAGGCTTGCCGTTTCGCCTCGAGGCCGCCAGAGACTCGCTGTTTGCGGTTTCTCCTGACCAGGCGAGGATTGCGCACTTTTCCGTACCCCAGAGGGGGGATTTGCGCAAAATCGGCACCCCTTAGAACCACGAAACACCTCACTAACTCGGGCGCGAAAGCCGATTCCTCCATTCGGAGCCACGTGCACCAAACGGCGCGTGGATGGAGAAAATGGCGAGCTTCCCGGACCTGCGGCCTCATCGGCGCTCGGCGAAAGCCGAGCGGTCGGCCGCGTCCAAAAACAGGACTCGCCTTCTCCTCGCGGTCTCCGCTGCGCTCCTTTTCACCGCCTTTCTCGCCGTCTCCGAGTTCGCCACTCTCCGCGGCGCGAAGGCACACGACGCATCGGCATTCCTGACGAGGGAGCTGGGTCCGCCGCTGGACTCCGCCCCCCTCGTCAGGACGCCGGCGCAAGGCGTGAAAGTTCACCTCAAGCAGCACGGGTACCGCGTCAGCCGCGACAACGCCTCGATCTTCCTCGGCTCGCCGGTCCCCGGTGCCGCCTGGCGCTCGCACGAGCACGGCGCCCAGCGCACGACGCCGGTCGGGCGCGAGACGATCCTGCTTAACGGCGAGTCTGCGGAAGAATTGCTGACTGTCTCGAAGCACCAGGGCCGCCGCACCTGGCGCTGGCGCCTTGATACCCAACTCGGTCCTCGAGTGACTCCGCAGGGGGTCGTCGGTTTCTTCGCAGGGAAACGCCTCACGTCCCTGCAGATCGAGCCCGTCGCGATTCTCGACGTCCGCGGTCACGATGTGACACCGCGAGGGCTTCACTGGTCGGTCTCCAAGACCGGCAAGCACACCTGGCTCGAGCTCACGCTCGACGACACAAAGCTCGACGCCCCATACACGATCGATCCGACGATCACCTTCCGCGCGGCCGGCGCTGTCGCGACCAGCGCGGGCACGACGATCAACGTCACGGTTCCCGCCGGAGCCGCGGCGCAGGATCTTCTGCTCCTGCACGTTGCGGTTGTCAGCGCGACGATTCCTAGCACCCCGGCCAACTGGAACCTCGTCGCCCAGACGAACACCGCCAGCGGCGCCTTTTCCCAGGCAGTCTTCTGGAAGGCCGCGCAGTCCGGCGACATCGGCAACCCCGTCGCGGTCACCATTCCCGCCGCGGCAGCTGTTGGCGTGGTCACTGCCTACAGGGGCGTCGATACGCAGTCGGGCACGATCGCTCAGACCGCGGTGAGCAGCACCGCAAACTCGAAGGACGTCACGTGCCCCGGCCTGACGACCTCCGCCGCCAACGAAATGCTCTTGTGTGCCGGGTCAATCGCGATCAATGGGACCTGGCCCGCGAGTGGCGGTGGCTGGACGAGCCGCGCCACGGGCGCCAACGGAACGAATGCGAGCCTGGGGTGGTACGACCAGTTCGTCGCGGTTAGCGGGACCACCGTCGCCTCGAATGCGTTCGTGGGTGTCTCCGGCTCGAACAAACGCAACGTCGGGAACAACTTCGCTGTCGCGGTCGATGGAACCGTTCCCATCAACGGCCCGATCGGGATCGCCGGCGTCTCACCGGCCGGCATCGCGTACCTGAGCGGCGGCACGATCTACTACCGCGGCAGCGCTGCCGGGGCGTTCCAGATCAGCGACACCTTCACGGACACCAAGTCGGCGCCGTACTCCGTGGCCTACCCGAACGTCGCGTCCGCCGGCTGGACCCACGCCAACGAAACGGTCTTGACGGCGTCCGCGTTCACCTCCGCCAACTACTCGTGGACAGCCGGCACGACCACCCCGCCGACCGCAGCTGAGCGAACCATCACCGAGGCCGATGCGGCGGGGAACACCTCGACCCAGGTAGTCCCGATCGTCAACGATACGAGCGCACCTACGACCCAGACGATCACGCTGACCGGGGCGAACGCGCCTTACTACAAGACGAACTCCGTCTCGTTCACACTGGGTGACGGCAGCGACCCGGCGGGCGGATCGGGCCTCGATACGACGACGCGGACCGTGACGCGCGAGACCGCCACACTCTCGGGCGACTCGTGCGGCACCTTCTCGAACGACGCCGGCACCTTCACGAGCCCCGACACCGCCGTCTCGAGCGGGAACTGCTACCGCTATACGTTCACGATCAAGGACCACGTCGGCAACACCTCGACCGGCGTGACTGCAACCGCAAAAGTCGACGGCGGCGCACCCTCCCACGGAACGATCGCGATCACCGGCGTCTCGCCGGCCGGCATCGCGTACCTGAGCGGCGGGACGATCTACTACCGCGGCAGCGCGGCCGGCGCCTTCCAGATCCAGGATCCGGCCACGGACGCCCTGACGGCGGTCGCCTCGGTCAACTACCCGCTCGTCTCGAGCGGCGGCTGGACACATGCGAACGAGTCGCCGACCACGAGCCCCAACTTCACCTCCGCGAACTACTCCTGGAGCTCCGGCACGACCACACCGCCGACGGCGGCCGAGCGCACGCTGACCGCGACCGACAAGGCGACCAACACGTCGACGCTCGTCGTCCCGATCGTGAACGACACGAGCGTGCCGACTGGACAGACGATCACGCTCTCGGGCACCGCGGCATCGCCGAACTACTATAAGGCCAACTCGGTTTCGTTCACGCTCGGCGACGGCAGCGATCCCGCCGGCGGTTCTGGCCTCGACACCTCGACGCGGACGGTAACGCGTGAGAGCGCTCCGCTTTCGAACGACTCGTGCGGAAGTTTCACCGCGGACGCAGGAACCTACACGAGCCCGGACACCAGCGTCTCGAGCGGCAACTGTTACCGCTACACGTTCACGATCAAGGACAATGTCGGCAACACCTCGACCGGGGTCACCGTCACGGCCAAGGTCGACGGCAGTGCGCCCACGCACGGGACGATTGCGCTGACCGGGGTCTCGCCCGCTGGCATCGCCTACCTGAGCGGCGGCGGCACGGTATATTACCGCGGCAGCGCGGCCGGCCAGTTCCAGCTGAGGGATCCCGCGACCGACGCGGCCACGGCAACGGCCTCCGTGAACTACCCGCTGGTCTCGAGCGCCGGCTGGACGCACGCGAACGAGACGATCTCGACGGGCCCGAACTTCCAGTCCTCAAACTACTCGTGGAGCTCCGGCACGACCACACCTCCTTCCGCGGCCGAGCGCACACTGACCGCCGCCGACCAGGCCACCAACACGTCGACCCTCGTCGTGCCGGTCGTCAACGACACGACCGCGCCGAGCGTGACTGCGCCGACCGTGACCGTCGGCTATTACACGTCGCTTTCCGTCGGAGTGACGCTGAACGGCGGCAGCGATGGCGGCTCCGGCCTGGCGGCCGGCTCGAGCGTCGTGCAGCGCGACGAGGCTGCGCTCTCAGCAGGAAGCTGCGGCTCCTTCGGCGGCAGCTGGACGAACGTCACGCTGACCGGCGGCAACGACACGACCGTGCAGGATGGCAAGTGCTACCAGTACCGCGAGCAGCTGACGGACAACGTCGGCAACACGGGATCTTCATCGGCAAGCTCCATCGCCAAGGTCGACAATGCGGGCCCCTCCAACTCGCTGTCGCTGACCTCCGTCTCCCCGGCGGGCTCGGCCCTGAAGAACGGCAACACCGTCTACTACCGCGGCGTCGAGACCGGCGGCGGCAGCTTCAAGATCCGCAACGCGGTCTCGGATGCCGGATCTGGCCCGGCCTCGAGCCAGACAGCTGCACTCGGCGGAACGGCGACGGGCTGGACGCACACAGGCTCGACCGTGTCCGCGCCGGCGGGGGGCCCGTACGACTCGAACGACTTCAGCTGGGCACAGGGAGCGACGTCGTCGCCGACGGAAGTCGTGACCGGCCACGACACCGCCGGCAATGCAACGGCGGCGGCGACGCTGACCTTCGTGAATGACTCCAACGCCCCCGCAGGCGGGGCGCTGACGGCCAACGGGACCGGCGCAACGGGCGGCGGGAGCTCGAGCTACGACACGGACGGCAGCTTCACGATCGGCACGCGCACGGATTACACCGAGACCCAGTCGGGCAGCGAGTCGGGTCTCGCTTCTTCGACGCTCGTCCGCACCAGCGCGACCTTCAGCTCGCCCGACGTCTGCGGCTCCTTCGGCCCGCCCTCGACCATCACCGGCAACCCCGATCAGAACGGCCTCTCAACCGGTTGCTATAGGTACACCCTGACGGGCACCGACAACGTCGGGAACACCGTCTCGATCTCTACGACCGTGAAGGTCGACACGTCCGACCCGGCCGCTCCCACGCTCACGCCGTCGAACGCAACCGGCGGCGCCTTCTACCCGGGCTCGGGCACCCGCGTGTACTTCAAGCCGGACGCCGCCAATGGTGGCTTCGACATCTCGGCGAGCTCGAGCGACAGCGACACGGGCATCGCCTCGTACGGCTTCCCCGCCGGCTCGGCGCTCGGCACGAACTGGTCCGGCTCGGGCTCCGGAAGCTCGCGCACATACAGCTACACCGCCACGGCAACCAGCAACGGCGCCCAGAACGTGAGCGCAACCAACAACGCCGGACGCTCGGCCAGCACCGCCTTCAACGTCACCCTCGACTCGACCGCCCCGGCAGGTGGGGCGCTGACGGTGAACGGCACTGCCGCGAGCGGCGGCGGCAGCTCCAGCTACGACACGGACGGCAGCTTCACGATCGGCACGCGCACCGACTACACAGAGACGCAGAGCGCGACCGCCTCCGGGCTAGCCTCCGCGACCCTGGTACGCACGAGCGCCTCCTACAGCTCGCCCGACGTCTGCGGTTCCTTCGGCTCACCCAGCACGATCACCGGCAACCCCGACCAAAACGGGCTCAGCACCGGCTGCTATAAGTACAC
>DASWGR010000129.1:0-5166 GCA_036393535.1 Gaiellaceae bacterium
CTCCGAGCAACCAGATCCGTCGTAGCAGGCGTTCGAGCATCCGTCACTCCACGACTTCGAAGAGGCCCATCCAGCCGAGCGCTGCGAACTCGCTCTTGTGGGCGTGGAACATGAACTTCCCCGTGTGCGGAAAGCGGAGCTCCAGTACGTCTCGTTGGCCCTGCCCCTGGATGACCGTTGTCCGTGTACTCGCTCGGCGCAAGCGATGTGCCGGTCGGAAAACGGTGAAAGAAGTTCCCGTGGATGTGGAACGAGTTGATCGGGTCGAGCTCGACGATGTTGACGAGGTAGATCCGGACGAGCTCGCCGCGCTTGACGCGAACCGGCCGGTACATGAAGTGGAAGGCAACGGTATTGACCGCGTAGACCTCGTTGTCGTCGTTGAAGTTGGGATCGAACGCGTTCTGCACCATCACGAGCTCGTCGGCCTGGGGGCGCCCCTGCGGCGGATCGACGATGAACGTCCCGTAAAGACCCTTCGCAATGTGCCCTGCGAGCGGCGATGCGTGACAGTGGTACAGGTGGAGCCCGAACGGCTGTGCGTCGAACTCGTAGGTGAACTTCTCGCCGACGTCGATGAGACCGCCACCGATCTCCTCGCCGATCCCCGGCGTGCCGTCCATAACGGCCGAGTGAATGCCGTGGAAGTGAATCGTGTGCGGATGTGTGCCCGCATTGGCGAAGTGGATCCGCAGCAGGTCACCCTCGCGGGCACGTAGCGTGGGCCCCGGGACGCGGCCGTTGTAGGTCCACGCCGAGAACTTGACGCCGGGGACGATCTCGATCTGCTTGTCGTACGCAACGAGCTCCCACTCGCGCAGCGTACGACCGCCCGCGAGGGGCCGCGTCTTGCCCCAGTCGAAGTCGCGCATGATCGCGCTCGGGTCGAACCCGTTCACCGCGGGGTCCACGGTCGTGCTGCCCGCGGCGAAGCCCGAATGGGAGGAGCCCGGCACGAGCGGATGATGTTGATGCGGTGGGGTGGCCCCCGCGGCCTGCGGTGAGAGCTGGGACAGCCTGACGGCCACTCCCGACCCGGCGATCGCCGCCGCTGCCCCAAGCGCGCGGCGCCTCGTAAAGGACCTGCGCACGATCCACTCACGCTGCCACGGCCCCCTAAGAGGAACCTGAGATGCGCGTTAGGAGTTGTTAAGCGTCAGGCGGGTGCGGCGTGGAGCCGGGCGAGTCGCTCGAGGCAGGAGCGGCCCTCATCCGGTGCGCGAACGGCCGGCAGCGGCTCCTCCTCGAAGGAGCGATCCAGCTGAAACGACTCGCGGGCGACGATCTTGCCGCTTTCGACGGTGACCACCGTCCCTTCCGGCAACTCGCTCTTGCGCAGCTTGATCCGGACGTAGCTCTCGACGAGCTCGAGCGCGATCCGCGTCGAAGCGAAGAAGAGCTCGTTCTTCGTGTGCCCGATCCAGAGGGGCCGGCCGAGGCCACGTGCCAGGACCAGCTCCGAGCGGCTCTCGTCGAGCCACGCCGTCGCCATCGACCCGTAGAGCTGCTGCAGCGCCTCGGCCGTCCGGCCACGCGAAAGTTCCGCGAGCGCGAAGATGATCTCGGAGTCGACGGTCATCTCGGGCTCGGCGCGCTCGATGCGGTGCTGCGCGAAGAGTTCGTCGTCGTTCTTGATGATCCCGTTGTGGATCCCAACGACGGAGCCGTGGCGGATCGGATGGTTGTTCGCGGCAAGACTCGGGTGACCCTTGGTGAAGTCGCGCACGTGGACCAGGAGCTTCGTCGCCTCTTCGGGCACGCTGATCCGCTCGAGTAGGGCCGTTGCCCCCGAGCGCTGCTTGTGCACGGCAATCGGCCGTCCAGGGGCCCGGTACGCATAGCCGACCGCGTCGGCCCCTCGTTCCGCGATCCCGGTCAGGAGGGCACGCGCCGCGACAGTACGCTCGACGCTCGAGTCGGGGGCGAGGCTATATCCGGCGATTCCGCACAAAGTGTCTGAAAAAGGCGAAGCGACCCTGTGGTCGCTCTATCTTTCTAGACGCATCGGCCGGGGTCCTTGTTAGTTGCTATCCCTCTCGTGAGGGTTGACGGGCGCCTCAAGAGTCCACTAGGCCGCGCCGATACCCCTGGCATGCGGCCGCTCCCTGACGTGCCCTCAGACCCCACGGTCGAGCCTCGGCTCGAGCTCGTTCCCGAAGTCGACGAGGCTGAGGAGACCGAGGCCGAAGAGGCCGAGGACACCGCCGAGGCCGACGAGCCCCCGGACGGGGAGGAAGAGGCGAAGCCGGCGGCCAAGGCCGAGGCGACCCAGGATCCACTCAAGCTCTACGTGCGCGCGATCGGCGACGGCCCCCTCCTGACGCCTGCAGAAGAGCGCGAGCTGGCCCGGCGCAAGGACGAGGGCGACGAGGAGGCCAAGAAGAAGCTGATCGAGTCGAACCTCCGGCTCGTGATGTCGATCACACGCAACTACACGAAGGCCGGCGTGCCGCTTCTGGACTTGATCCAGGAAGGGAATCTCGGACTGATCCGGGCGGTGGAGAAGTTCGACTACAAGCTCGGCTACAAGCTTTCGACCTACGCCACCTGGTGGATCCGCCAGGCAGTGACGCGCGCGCTTGCCGACCAGGGCCGAACGATCCGGCTGCCGGTCCACGTCGCGGACCAGGTTCGCCGGCTCATGCGCGCGCGCCGTCAACTTGCCCAGAAGTACAACCGCGAGCCCACGGAGAAGGAGCTCGCGAAGGAGAGCGGCTTTCCCGAAAAGCGTGTCCGGGAGCTGCTCGATCTCGTCGAGGATCCCGTCAGCCTCGAGACGCCGGTGGGCGACGGGGAGAGCATGTACGCCGACCTGATCGAAGATGTTCACTCGGAACGACCGGACGAGTCGACTTCCAAGAAGCTGCGCCAAAACGAGCTCGCCGAGGCGCTCCTTCTGCTCAACCCGCGTATGCAGCGTGTGCTTTCGCTCCGCTTCGGCCTGAATGGCGAAACGCCGCAGACGCTCGAAGAGGTCGGGGCCGGGCTCGGCATCACCCGCGAGCGCGTGCGCCAACTCGAGTCGCGCGCGTTGCGAGAATTGCGGGCCGTTGCGCCCGACCTCGAGCTCTACCTTCGGAACTAGCAGGTACTACTAGGGACGTGGATCGTCGCTTCGTCGACTGTCACTCCCACGTCGTCCCGTCCGGTGACGACGGGGCTGCGACGATCCAGGACGGACTCGCCTTGTGCAAGAGCGCAGCGCAACACGGCACGGCGATCCTCTTCGCGACGCCGCACGTCTGGCCGTACTTCACCCTGAGCGAGGAGCGCGAGGCGGAGATCCGCGCGGCCTACGAGCGTATGAGTCCGCACGCAGGCCTCGAGCTTCGGCTCGGGTTCGAGCTGACGCCGGCCCCGGCGCTTCTGGAGGAGGACCCGCACCGCTACCTCCTCGAGGGAACCAGCTGCGTTCTGATGGAGGTGCCTTTCTCCGGCTCGCCCGACCTGCTCTTCGCACTCGCCGAGCACGTCGAGGCGGCGGGGCTGCGGCCGGTGATCGCGCATCCGGAGCGGACCGAAGCCGTGCTCGAAGACCCGTCGATCGCAGACGATCTCGCCGCACGCGGCTGGATGTTGCAGGTGAACGCGACATCGCTGATCGGCCGCCACGGACCTGAGCCCGAGGAGCTGGGCTGGTCACTGCTCGAACGTGGCCTCGGCCGACTCGTCGCGTCGGACGGGCACCGCACGACACGCCCGGCGCATCTCGACGAGGCATACGACCTCGCGGCGAAACGCCTCGGGGAACGTGCGCTCTCGTTGTTCGACGGGTCCGCGCTCGGCGTCAGGCCGTCACGGACTGCATCTCGCGCAGCGTCGACAGGCGCCTGAGTGACTCCAGCTCGATCTGCCTGACACGTTCACGAGTAAGACCTAGGCGCCGGCCGATCTCCTCAAGCGTCTTTGGCTCCGAGTCGTCGAGGCCGTAGCGCAGCACAAGCACCTGGCGCTCGCGCTCTTGCAGGGACAGCAGCGCAGCGGTGAGCGCTTGCGAGCGGAGTGAGACCTCGACCTCTTCCTCGGGCAGCGGGTCGTCGCCGGCGACGAAGTCACCGAAGACAGCGTCCTCGGCCTCGCCGACCGGCTGATCCAAAGATGCTGATGCACGTGCAGCAGCCTTGACCTCGTGGGCCTGCTGAATCGGCAGGCTCGCCTCCTCGGCGATCTCCTCGAGGGTCGGCTCGCGGCCGAGCTGCGTCCAGAGCGTGCGCTCCGCGCGGTTCATCTTCTGCAGACGCTCGACGATGTGGACGGGCATGCGGATCGTCCTTGCCTTGTCGGCGAGCGCACGCGCAACCGCCTGTCGAATCCACCAGGTCGCGTAGGTCGAGAACTTGTAGCCACGGCGCCAGTCGAACTTCTCGACGGCGCGGATCAGGCCGAGCGTTCCTTCCTGGATCAGGTCGAGGAACGGCAGGCCTTGGTTGCGGTAGTTCTTGGCGATCGAGACGACCAGCCGCAGGTTCGACTGGATCATGTGCGACTTCGCGGCCATGTCTCCGCGTTCGATCCGCTTCGCGAGCTCGACCTCCTGTGGCGCGGTCAGCAGCGGGTGGCGGCCGGCCTCGCGCAGGAAGAGCTGCAACGCGTCGGTCGTCGTTTCGTACGAGGTCTGGAGCGGGGGAGGGGGCGGCTCCTTCTCTTTCTCCGGCTCCTCGACAAGCACTTCGATCCCCCGCCGCTCGAGCTCGTTGAAGAGCGCGTCGGTCTCGAGCACGTCGAGCTGATGAGCTTCGATCAGCTCAGCAAGCTCGGGCTGTTTGATCGAGCCCGTGCTCTCCGCGTTCTCCAGCAATCCCTGAATGTCCTCGTGCTGGAGGATCGACTCGATCTCGACGGTCATATCTCCCTGGGTGGTTGTTGCCTCGGGCCCCGCGGTCCCAAACACGCACGCTCTCACGGCTCGGCAGGTTCAGTCAACCCTCTAGCTCTATTCCGCACGAAAAAGGGGTCATTCGGCAGCAACCTCGTACGCACGTTCAGCTGTGGCAGCATGAGGCGGTATCTGTCGTCTATCTGGGGAGATTGAAAGTGATGCGAAGACTCTTTGCGGGTCTGGGTGCCGCAGCCATGTTGCTGCTCACCGCGGCGCCCGCGTTTGCACATGACTGCTTCAATCCGAACAAGCCCGAGGGTGCGGGCGTCAACTATACGATCACCGCT
>DASWGR010000130.1:0-3229 GCA_036393535.1 Gaiellaceae bacterium
GTTGCAGGAAAGCGGTCTCAACGGTCAGAAAGTCGCAAGCCAACGTGGTCGCTGCCTGCTGCCGCAGAAACGCCCGCCACGACAAGCCGGCCGGCCGAGGCGCCGGCGGCACGTCCGCCCCGATCAGCACGCTCCGTACCGTCGTCACCGAGACCGAGACACCGAGCCCGTTGAGCTCGCCGACGATCCGCCTGTATCCCCAGCGTGGATTCTCGCGCGCGAGACGGAGGATCAAGGACACGACGCTGGGGTCGAGCGGAGGCCGTCCTGGCCCCGAAGACGGGTAGGTCCAACGGCGAGCGACCAACCGGCGGTGCCACCCCAGCAGCGTCTCCGGTCGCACCGAGAAGCTCGCCCACGCCGCGCGCGGCAACGATCGGCTCAACGCAGCCAGGAACGCACGATCGGCCCGCGTCCGACACGGCCGAGGCGACCGGCGCCGCAGCACCGCCAGCTCGTGTCGCAACACCAGGATCTCAAGATCCTTCGACCGATCCGACCGGCCCACCAGCACGACGAGCCCAAGCAGGCTCCGCACCGCCAAGTACACGAGCGACCACAGCAAACGACCCTCCCTCACCCGAGTCCGCCAGAGCGCCGAACCTAGCCAACCGCGGGCGGCAGAACGCCCCGGACGGATTTCTGAACCCTACGGGACCCAGAATGCTGATTGGCAGCTCGGTCGCGTCCCTCGTTCCCTTGGGGATTTGTGGTCTCGGGGCGATCCTCCACTCGTCCGTGCGGCGCCTGCTGACGCTGCCGCTCAGCGCGGCGGTCCGTTGCGGACACGATGCGCCGCTACCGCGAGCCTCGGCCGCCGAGGAGCAGATCATGTGCGGCCTGTTGGAGCGTTGCGGTGAGTTGCCGGTCGGAGAGGCCGGCCTCGCGGAGTTCGCGGAAGGTCTCGTAGCTGGTGAGCACGAGGAGAAGGTTGAGCGCCCGGGCGGTTGTGCGGTCGCGTAGCCGTCTGGTGCGGTGGAGGTTGTTGACGAGCCGTTCCAGTTCGCCTCGGCGGTCGTTGCGTTGGCGGTCGACGAGGTTCTGCGCGGCGGGGTCGATCGCGGTGACGCCGTAGAGTTGGCCCAGCACGGCGTCCTCGGATGACCAGAAGCGGATGCTGTTGGCGATGGTCTTGTCGAGCGCCGTTTCGGCGTCTGGGAGTTCGATGACTTGCCTGAGCTCGAGGAGTGCCGGGTTTGCGTCGAATGTTTCGCAGATCGCGTCGACGAGCTCGAGCCGCGAACGGAAGTGCTGGTAGAGCGTCGCGCGCGAGATCCCAGCCCTGTCGGCGACGTGTTCGACTGTGGAGGTGTGGAAGGTCCCTTCGGCGAGCAGCTCGCGTACCGCGCCCTTGATCCGCTCGCGGGTCGCCTCCGAGCGGCCGGGCTTACGGGTGGTGCGGTATGCGTGAGCTGACATAGACATTCAGTCTAGACAAACGGTATGACGGTCGGTTTAGAGTTTCTGGACAGAGTGTCTATACCAACTGTCTAGAAAGGAGTCGAGTCGATGGCGAAAGTCTCGAGAGAAACGGCCAGCCATGTCGAGGACATCGGTGTGCTGGAGAGCCGGAGTGAAGAGGTCGATGGCACCACGATCGAGTTCACATCTTTCCGTGAGGACGCGGACGCGACCCCGTTCTTTGTCGGGCTGCCCGACGGGCGCTGCCAGAGCCGGCACTGGGGTTATGTGCTGCAGGGGCAAGTGACGTTTCGCTACGCCGACCGCGACGAGGTCTATGAGGCCGGCGATGCCTACTACGCTCCGCCCGGCCACATCCCGGTCGTGACGGCCGGCACCGAGCTCGTCGAGTTCAGTCCGACAGACGAGTATGCGAAGACCCAGGCTGTGCTCGCGCGCAACCTCGCAGCGGCACAGGCGGGCTGAGCGATGGTCGTCTCGACAGTGACCTTGGACGCGACGCCGGTCGATCTGTGCACCGCCGCGGCGATCGAGGCGGCGGAGGCGCGCGCCTGGGCAGATCTCTACGCAGCCGCGCCCGCAGACTGGTCGGCAGCCGCGGGTCTCGGGGCGCAGGCAGTCGGCGGTGCGTTCGTGGTCCGTTGGGCGGCGACAGGTCGTCGTTACTTCAGCCGCACCATCGGCCTCGGCGTCTTCGAGCCGGCAAACCGTGCGGCGATCGAAGAGATCCTCGACGGCTACGACCGGGCCGGGATCACGATGTTCTTGCTCCAGTCGCTGCCTCACTGCCGACCTGCGGAATATGAGAGCTGGCTGCGCGAGTTCGGGCTTGAACCGTTCGACGCACAAGACCGAGTTGTCCGCGACGGCGGCCCGCTCGCGGTCGCGCCCACGCTCGCCGGGGATCGCGAGCTGACAGTGGAACGGGTGACGCACGCCAGCACGGGCGAGTGGGTCGAGTTCATCGAGCGCGTCTACCGCCTCGAGACCGGCCCCTGGCTCCCGAGGCTGATCGGCCGCCCGGGATGGCACCAGTACGTCGCGCGCGAGGGCGGCGAGATCGTCGCTGCCCGCGGCATGCACATCGGCCCCGATGGCACGGCCTGGCTCGGCATGGACGGCCCCGTGCCGGGTGTCACGACCGATGACTATGAGCCCGACGCTGCGCTCTGCGCGTTCATCGTCTCCGATGGACTCGTCCGCGGCGCCCGCACGTTCATCGCTGACATCGAAGCGGCCTCAGATCAACAGGCGACGCCTGCCTACCAGTCCTTCGGACGGCTCGGGTTCACGCGGCCGTACGTCCGAACGCACTGGACGCCGCGCTGATGCACGCATCGATCTGGAAGTTCGCCGGCGATTCCGACGAGCTTCTGCGCCGCTACGACGCGATGCTCGAGGAGATCACGCGCGCAAGGATGCGCTTGCACGTCTGCCTCGGAGCGCCGGACGGGATCGTCCTGGTCGATACTTGCCCGACAAAGGACGTCTTCGAATCGTTCGCCCGCGGCGACGACTTCCGCGCATTGCGCGAACGACACGGGTTGCCCGAGCCCAGCAAACTCGAGGACTTCCCCGTGCATCGCGCGTTCATCGACGGACGCGAGATCCACCTGTAACGAGCGCACGCAGCTCACAACGGGCGGCGGCTTCGAAAGCGGCGGGCCCCCATGCGCCATGATTGTCACGATGGCTTACGACGAGGATCTCGCCAACCGGATCCGCGAGCTGATCGCCTCCGAGGACGGCTACACCGAGCAGAAGATGTTCGGCGGCATCGGCTTCATGATCGACGGCCACATGGCGG
>DASWGR010000131.1:0-25962 GCA_036393535.1 Gaiellaceae bacterium
CGTCAGCCGAGCGTTCAACGACGCGCTCGTCGATGCCGGCGGCTCACTGCCGATCTGGCTCGTGCTCGCGGCGCTCAAGGAGTCGCCGTGGCGAACGCAGCTCGATCTCGCACGTGCGGTCGGCATCGAAGGCCCGACCCTCACGCGTCACCTCGACGGGCTCGAGGAGGCCGGGATCGTCGTGCGCCGCCGCGATCCCGACGACCGCCGGGCTGTTCGCGTCGAGCTGACGGAGGCCGGCGAGCGCCTCTTTGGCACGCTCCTGAAGGCGGTGATCAGCTTCAACAAGCGGCTCACGGCCGGCCTTTCGGAACAGGAGCTCAAGCGACTGCGAACGACCCTGGCGAAGCTCCAGCAGAACGTGAGAACCGAGTAGATCCCGGGAAGACGAGACGGGATCCGCTCGTTCGCGCTCGTGATGTTCACGGCCGTCGGGCTTCGAGCGGCGACCGTCGGGTAGACCCTGGCAATGCCGCGCCTGTACGCCGCGACCGGGGACGCGATCGCCCGGCTCGACGAGGGCGGTGACGCCTGGACGGTCGAGCTCTCGCTGCGTGGAAGCGGTGCGCAGTGCCTCGCCGTCGATCCGTCCGACCCGGACCGCTTCTTCGCCGGGCTGCGCGAGGGCGGCGTCCGGCGGACGGGGGACGGCGGCCGCAGCTGGACCGACTGCGCGCTGCCCGAGCCCGGCGTCTTTTCGCTCGCGGTGAGCGCGGCCGACGGCGCGGTCTACGCGGGAACTGAGCCGAGCAGACTCTTCCGTAGCGACGACGGCGGCGAGACGTGGCGCGAGCTGGACGCTCTGCTCGAGCTCCCCTCACGCCCGAGCTGGAGCTTCCCGCCGCGGCCGTGGACGTCCCACGTCCGCTGGATCGCGCCGAGCCCGCACGACGCCGACGTCCTTCTTGTCGGAATCGAGCTCGGTGGATTGATGCGCTCGAACGACGGCGGCGCGACCTGGGCCGACCACCGCCCGGGCGCGCAGCGGGACGTGCACTCGCTCGCCTGGCATCCGCGCGACGAGGGCCGTGCGTACGAGGCGGGCGGCGGCGGCGCCGCGTGGAGCGAGGACTGGGGCGAGACGTGGCACGCCGCGGACGAAGGGCGTGACCGCCACTACACCTGGTCGGTGGCCGTTGACGCCGACGACCCCGAGCTCTGGTACGTCTCCGCGAGCACCGGTCCTTTCGCCGCGCACGGCGGGGGTCATCCGCAGGCGCGCATCTACCGGCATCACGGGGACCAGTGGCATGCACTTGCGGGCGGGCTTCCCGAGCCGATCCCCGCGATGCCGTACGCGCTCGTCGTAACGGGCGGCCGACTCTTCGCCGGTCTCGCGAACGGGCGGATCTGGGAAAGCGACGACCGCGGCGACACTTGGCGCGCGTGTGCGTTCGAGGGCGACGCACTCACCAAGCTAAACGCGCTCGCCTACGCGGGCGACTGACTATGAAAATCGCGTACGTCGTCGACGTCCACGATCGCTTCGACTCGGTCCCCGAGGCGCTGTCCGCGATCGGCGACGTCGATCTCCTGATCGTCGGCGGCGACATCACGACCGGCGGCACTGTTGACGACGCGGCACGAGCGGTCGAGAGCTGGCGCACGCTTGCTCCGCGGCTGCTTGCGCTGGCGGGAAACATGGACTCCCCCGCGATCGACGCCCGCCTGGCTGACCTCGGGGTCGCTCTGGACGGACGAGGTGTCGCCTTCGGTGACGTCGGCGTCTTCGGCGTCTCGGCTGCGCCGATCTCGCCATTGCACACGCCCTACGAGCTCGACGACGAAGAGCTCGAGCGGCGGATCGCGAGCGGCTATTCCGCAGTAGCGGACTGCCGCGTGACCGTGTTCTGCCCGCATGCGCCGCCTGCGCGGACGGCGTGCGACCGGCTTCCGAGCGGCGAGCACGTCGGCAGCGAGGTCATCCGCGCGTTCGTCGAGCGCGAGCAGCCGGACGTGGTCTTCTGCGGCCACATCCACGAGTCCCGCGGCACCGACGAGATCGGCCGGAGTCGGATTGTCAACCCCGGCCCGGCGCGCGCGGGTCACTACGCCGTCGTCGAGATCGACGACGACGTGGACCTTCGGCTCGACGGCGAGCGGATGTGAGTCGCTCACTTGCCTGGTAGATCTCAGTGCGCTCCCAGGTCGGCTTGCCGCCGCCGGCGATCCTCGCCGTCACGAAGACGCCTCTGCCGAAAGCGGACTCGTCGAAGAGCTTCACCCGGCGCGGCCGGAAACGGTAGAACCGGTATGCGCTCAAGTCCTCGCGACCGTAGTCCGGGAAGCGCTTCGCATAGATCCTCTCCGCGTCCGCGGCGGCCTCGTCGACCAACTCGCGCGCCGATCCGAAGAGCTGGATCCCTCGGTCCGCCTTGCCCCACGTCTGGTGTGAGTCGTACACGGCAACCGCGACGGTCGGGTGCGCACGCAGGTTGCGCGAATGCGCCGCATGCGGTTCCGATAGCCACACGAGGTCGAAGTCGCGGCTCCACGCGAAGTACGCCGTGTTCACGTGCGCGCGGCCGCCGGGCGAGACGGTCGCGATCGCGCACAGAGTCGACGCATCCAGGAGCCGCCGGGCCGCGGCTGCGATCCGCGCGGCCGCCATCGATCGTGTCGCTCGCTCGATCGGCATGGAACCCGCCTCCGGCGGGTTCTGCCCGAAGAAGCCTCAGGCGAGTCCTTTGGCGCGCAGCTCGGCGAGCGCTTTGTCCGTCTTGCCCAGCTCGAGGCCCATGCCGCGCAACACGCGGTCGGTTTTGGTGAATTGCACCTCGTCGTACTGCACGACCTGTACGTTGTTGGCCCACGGGTCGCGGAAGGCGAGGCCGCGGCCCGGAAGGAGCTCGGCGCCGGCCGCTTCCAGTGCGCGTCGCGTCGCCTCTGTGTCCTCGACGACGAGCCCGAAGTGGCGCGCACGGTCCGGCGGCTGCGAGCGGCCTTTCATGAGCGCGATGAACTGGTCGCCGATGTCGATGAACGCAGCCCCGGACGAGCGGCCGCGCAGCGAGAACTCGAAGATCTGCCCGTAGAACGCGAGCGCCTCCTCGATGTCGCCCACCTCGAGCGCGACGTGGTTGATCCCGACGAGACGTGGAAGCTCCATCGCCTAGCTCTCGAACATCGCGGCGGCGGCGCGCGCGATCTCGTGGGATGGAACGTCGCGCACGCGCTGGGCGAGCCCCCAGCGGTGCCCGAACGGATCGGTGATCTGTCCGTAGCGCTCACCCCAGAACTGATCCTGCAACGGCTGCAGCACTTCCGCGCCCGCAGCGACCACGCGATTCCAGAGAGCGTCAACGTCTTCCGTCCCGAGGTGCAGCACCGTCGAGGTGCCTCCGACGCTGAGCGGTGAGAGGATGCCCAGCTCTGGGAACTCGTCGGCGACCATCACGGTGGCGTCGCCGAAGCGGAGCTCAAGCTGCATCAATTTCCCGCCCGGCACTTCGATGCGTCCGCGCTCCTCGGCGCCCAGCGCCTGCTCATACCACGTGCCGGCGCGCGCGGCGTCATGGACGACGATGTGCGGCGTGATCGTCACGGCAGGATCAGATGGAGGTCGCCGAACTCGTGCCAGCGGTAGCCGCGCTCGTGCGCGGCGCGATACGAACGCTCGAGAAGCTCGGAGCCCGCCGCGGCCTCGAGGAGCTGCAGGTGCGATGACTCGGGCTCGTGCCAGCCGGTCAGCAACCCGTCGACCGCGTGCAGCCCGCGCTCGGGCGTGACGACCAGGCTCGTCCAGCCCTCGCCTTCGGTCACGGTCCTGTCGGGTGCGGCCGTCGTCTCGAGCGCGCGGACGACGGTCGTGCCGACGGCGATCACGCGTCCGCCCCAGCGGTGGACTGCGTTGACCAAACGGGCCGTCGTGGGCAGGACGCGGTAACGCTCCGGGTAAGGCGGCTCGCCACGCTCGGGCGAGGAGACGCCGGTGTGAAGCGTCACCGGCGCGACGAGGACGCCGCGCGCGACGAGCTCGGTCACGAGCTCCGTCGTGAAGGGGCGGCCTGCGCTCGGCATCTCGGCGCTCCCGGGCTCGAGCGCGAAGACGGTCTGGTACGCGCTGAGCGGCCATTCCCGGGGCACGTAGCCGTAGCGGATCGGGCGCCCGTTTCGACGCAGATACTGCTGATCGATTTCGACGCGGGCGAGCCACAGTCGCCCGCCGCTGTGGCGCGCGAGCAACTCGACGCTGCGGCCCTCCGCCAGGGCAATGCGCTCGCCCTCGCGGCCTCCGCCGAAGCGGTCGCCCCCGCTCGTTCGCAGCTCCACGAGCCACTGGTCCGCGCCGACTTGGGTCGAGAGACGAAGCTCGAGCCCTCCGGCCTGGAGTGCCGCCGGCAGCGTCGCCGAGGTGTTGACGATGAGCAGGTCGCCGGCGTCGAGGAACCTTGGCAGGTCGCGGAAGTGCGCGTGGACGAGCGCGCCGTCGCTCCGGGTCGCCACGAGCAGCGCGACGTCGTCGCGGCCGAGCCCGCGCGCCTCCGGCGGCTCGTGCGCCTCCCGATCTACGAGCGCGAGCGCGCTCACGCCGTCACCTCCGCGAGCTCGCGCGCGCGGTAGCGTCCGCTCGGGAGCGAGCCTTCGATCAGCTCGAGCAGTCCGGGCACGCTCTCCTCGGGCGGCGGCCGGTCGGAGATGTCCTCACCGGGGAACGCGTCTTGGTGCATCTGCGTGCGCATGTCGCCGGGATCGACGGTGTAGACGCGCAGCGTCGGGTGCTCGGTGGCAAGGATCGCCGTCAGCTGTTCGAGTGCCGCCTTCGACGAGCCGTAGCCGCCCCAGCCCTCGTAGGGCTCGACCGCCGCGTCGGAGGTGATGTCGACGATCGCGGCGCCCGGCACGAGTCGCGGCAGCGCGAGCTGGACAAGCGCGAGCGCGGCGAAGACGTTCACCTCGTACACGCGCGCGAGGTCGGCAAGCGTGTAGTCGGCGAGCGCAGGCTGCGGGCTCGGCCCGAGCAGGCTCGCGTTGTTGACGAGCAAGTCGATTCGCTCGCCTCCGGCGGCGACGAGCGCGCGCCGGTGCGCGGGGTCGGCGACGTCGCCGGGGATCGCGACGACGCCTTCGAGCTCTGCGGTTACACGCTCGAGCGCTGCGGCGTCGCGCGCGTCGACGACGACGCGCCAGCCACGCTCCGCGAGCGCGCGCGTCAGCGCGAGCCCGAGGCCGCGCGACGCTCCCGTGACGATTCCGACAGGCATGCTGCCACCGTAAGAGCAGCGCGGTCGCAGCCGCCAGCGGCAATTGGTCCTAGGACCTCCCCTCGACCAGCCCGGCCCGTACGGCGACGACCGCCGCCTGCGTTCGGTCGGTCACGCCGAGCTTCCCCAGCACGTGGCCGACGTGCGCCTTGACCGTCTTCTCGGAGATGTGGAGCTCGCGCGCGATCCGCTTGTTCGGGAAGCCGCGGCCGATCAGCTCGAGGACCTCGCGCTCGCGCGGCGTCAACCGGTCGAGCGGCTCCTCGCCCCCCGCGAGCACCTCGACGACGCGCGCCGCGACGACGGGGTCGAGCAGCGCCTCGCCGGCGTGCGCTGCGCGAACCGCGCGCGCGAGCTCCTGCGGTTGCGCGTTCTTGAGCAGGTAGCCGGCCGCGCCCGCCCGCAGGGCCGGGAGCAGCTTGTCGTCGTCGAAAAAGCTCGTCAGCACGATCACGCGCGCGCCGGGGACACGGTCACGCAGTGCGTGCATCGCTGCAACCCCGTCCAGCCGCGGCATCACGAGGTCCATCAGGACGACGTCGGGGCGGAGCCGCTCGGCCGCGGCGACCGCCTCCTCGCCGTCGGCCGCCTCGCCGGCGACTTCGATCCCGTCCTGCAACTCGAGGAAGGCACGCAGCCCCTCGCGGACGACTGCGTGGTCGTCGACAATCAGCACGCGGATCACGCCAGCTCCAGCGCGACCGTCGTGCCCACTCCCGTAGCGGAGCGAATCTCGAGTCGGCCTCCGAGCCGCCGCGCCCGTTCCTCCATCGAGGTCAACCCCAGTCGCCGCGAGCGCAGCGCGGGATCGCTTGGGTCGAATCCGACGCCGTCGTCCTCCACCTCGAGCCGGCTGTTCGCCAGACGAATCGTGATGTGCCGTGCGTCCGCGTGCCGGATCGCGTTCTGCAGCGCCTCCTGCGCGATTCGGAGCACGTCGTGGTCCGCGGGCGGCTCTCCTTGCACATCGAGAGCTATCTCGACCGGCTGGAAGCGCTGCAGCACCTCTATGTGCTTGCGCAGCGCGCCGCCGAGGCCGTCCTTCTCGAGGTCGGGCGGCCGCAGCTCGAAGACGAGCGAGCGCAGCTCATCGAGCGCCTCCTGCGCGAGCGTTTGCAGCTTCGCCACCTGTTCGCGTGCCGCGGCCGGATCGCGCCCGAGCAGGGTGTCCGCTGCCTCTGCATTGAGCACGAGCCCGAACAGCTTCTGGCTGACGGCGTCGTGGAGGTCGAGGGCGAGCCGGTTTCGCTCGGCGACGATCGACAGCTCTCGGCTCTGCTCGTAGAGGCGAGCGTTCGCGATCGCGATCGCGGCGTGCGCCGCGAGCAGCCCGATCAGCTCCTCGTCCGCGTCCGTGAAGTCGAGCGCGTCGATCTTCTCCGTCAAGTAGAAAGCGCCCATCACGCCGTCGGGCGCGACGATCGGCACGCCGAGGAAGGAGCGCATGTCGGGGTGTCCCGCCGGCCACCAGCCGCGGAAACGAGGGTGGTCGTGGACGTCGCGCGTGCGGTAGGGCGAGCGCGTCTCGAGCATCGCGCCCAGAACGCCGTGTGTCCGCGGCAACGGGCCGAGCGAGGCGACCAGCTCGTCGCTCATGCCCGAAGTGAGGAAACGCCGAAAGCCGCCCTCGTCGTCCGGCAGCCCGAGCGCCGCGTAGCGCGCGCCGGCGAGGCCGCGCGCACTATGGACGAGCCGCTGCAGCACCTCTTCGACCGACAGCTCCGCCGCGACCGCCAGCACTGCGTCGCTGATCGCTTTCAACGTCGGGTTGACGGGCTCCGCCATCCCTCCCGACGATACGCCCCGCGTGCGCCCTAGCGTGCGCGCCGCGCGACCGCAACCCCCGCGAGGCAGAGCGTTCCGCCGAGCAGCGCGAGCACAGGCGGCGTCTCGCCGAGCAGGCGGCCCGCGGAGCGGATGCCGACGAAGGCGGACGCCCACAGCGTCACGGTGAGCAGCGCGGCTCCCAGCGCAAGCATCCGTTCGCGCTCGACCGGGACGTCGTCCGTCGTCTCGAGTGCGGCCATCGTGAAGAGAAACGGCGAGGGCCGTCCGTTTTGTGAGAACGAACGCCGCAGTGCCCGTATGCCGGTTCGCCCGTTTTCGCTGGTACGCGCTGTCCAGATTGAATCGAACTAGACGAGATCGGCGGCGCGAGCCGTCAAGAGCGAGTCGTAGCAGCGACCGCCGCCCGCGCTCCCGCCGCCCGCACCGCCGCGGACAGACGCGCAATGTCGTAGGCGCCGTGGTGGCGGCGGCCGTTGATGAAGAAGGTCGGCGTGCCCGAGACTCCGCTCACGTCGGCGCTGTCGACGTCCTGCGCGATTCGGGCGGCGCCTGCATGCCTTCGCAGATCGTCGGTGAAGCGATCGATGTCGAGTCCGAGCTCCGAGGCGTAGCCGACGAGGTCGGGCATGTTCAGAGCGTCCTGACGGTCGAGCAGGAGATCGTGCAGCTCCCAGAAGGCTCCCTGCGCGGCCGCCGCTTCGGCTGCCTCGGCCGCAAGTTGCGCATGCGGGTGGACGTCATTGAGGGGCAGGTGCCGCCAGGCGTACCGGACGTCGCCGAACTCGGCGAGGAGTTGACGCACGACCGGCTCCGCCTGTCCGCAGTAGGGGCACTCGAAGTCGCCGTACTCGACGAGCGTCACGGGCGCGTCCTGCGGCCCGCGCACGTGATCGCGGTCCAGGTCGACGGGATCCGCGAGGTCGACGATCGCCTCGGACGTGCCGAGGAGCGCGCGGACGCGCAGCCGCGGCGGCAGCAGGTCGGTGGCACGGAAGACCAGCCAGGTCGCGACCGAGGCGAGGAGCGCGGCGCTGAGGACGCCGAGCTTCGCTTCGTCGAGCTGCGGGCCGTGGAAGGCGAGCGCCGCGATCAGCAGTGAGAGAGTGAAGCCGATGCCGGCGATCGCGCCGCCGCCGGCGACCGCCGCCCAGCCGACGGGAGGCCGCAGGCGCCCGCTGCTGACGCGGGTGACCAGCCATGAGGTGCCGACAACGCCGACGGGCTTGCCGAGGACGTAGCCGACCAGGATTCCGAGTGTGATCGGCGACGTGAACCCCCGTGCGAGGAAGTCGCCGCTGATCGCGATGCCGGCGTTCGCGAGCGCGAACAGCGGAACGAACACGTAGCTCGTCCAGGGGTGGTAGAGCTGCTGCAGACGCTCGTTCGGCGAGATCGCGCGCTCGACTTCGACCCGCGCCGAACGCGCGAGCTCCGGCGTCGGCTGCTCTCGGAACAGCCGAAAGCGCTCGCTTGCGCGCTCGAGGTCGGACCGCGTCGCCGGGTACGCGTAGGTCAAGAGTCCCAGCACGAGGCCGACGACGACCGGGTCGATGCCGGACTTGAAGAGCGCGACCCACATCGCTGCACCGAGCGCCGCGTACGAGAGGCCGCGGCGCACGCGGAGCGCGCGCGTCGCGAGGACAGCAACGAACAGGCCGAGAGCCGCGAGCAGCGGACGGAGCGCGACGCGTTCGGGGTAGGCCGTCGCGATGACGACGAGCGCGAGGATGTCGTCGACGACGAGGACCGTGAGCATGAACGCGCGCAGGCGGTCCGGGAAGCGCGGCCCGACGAGCGCGAGCATGCCGAGCGCGAACGCGGTGTCGGTCGACATCGCTGCGCCCCAGCCGTGTGCGGAGGGGCGGCCCGCATTGAAGGCGAGGTAGATCAGGATCGGCAGCGCCATCCCGCCGATCCCTGCGAGAAGCGGTAGCGCCACCCGCCGACGCTCGCGCAGCTCGCCCATGTCGAACTCCCGGCGCGCCTCGAGCCCGACGACGAAGAAGAAGAACGTCATCAGGCCGCTGTTCACCCAGTGGCGAAGATCCTGCCCAACCGACGCGCCGCCGAGGTGGATCGAGAGCGTCGTCCGCCAGAGCGCGTCGTACGACGACGCGTCGATGTTCACCCACGCCAGCGCCGCGATCGCCGCGGCGAGCAGGACGACCGCGCTGCCGGTTTCCGTTCGAAGGAACTCGCGGAGCGGCGTCTCGAGGTTTCGAACCCACGCGGTACGTTGCGAGAAGGGCGTTACCGGCTCGCTGGAGACTGAACCCATCGTTCCGTTACCAACGGCGTCGGATCTTGTCGTATTCGGCGAGGTGGGCGGGAAACATGACCACAGCCGGCTACGAGATGCGAACGGAGACTTCCTGAACGGCGTTGTTGCCGTAGCCGAGGCGATTCCAGCGCGGTTCGTCAGGCTGAGTGCGACCCGCCACGTCGGTCGCCCGAGCGCGGACCGCGATTGTGCTCGGCCGGTCGATGCGCGTGATCAGCTCCCACCCCTGCCAGCTGTATCGCGTCTGTTCGCCCACCAGATGTGCCTCTTGCCACGGGCCGGCGCCGATGCTCACCTCGACGCGGGCAACCGGCGCCGCCCCCGACCATGCGACTCCCCGAATCGCCAGCTCGCCGCCCTCGACTTCTTCGTTCGGTGCGGGTTCGGTGATCAAGCTGCGAACCATCTGCAGCGTCACCGGCTCGCTCACAACTTCCCCGTCCCGCTCCCACTCGTAGATGTAGGCGTTGACCTGGAAGTGACCGCTGAACGGGGCGTCCACGGCCTCGATCTCGGTCAGCCACTTGACGGATGCCACGCCGTACCAGCCGGGGACGATGAGTCGCAGCGGATAGCCGTGCTGGACCGGAAGCGGCTCGCCGTTCATCGCAAACGCCAGCAAGGCATCGGAACTCGTTGCGTCCTCGAGCTTCAGGCTCCGCTCGAAGCGGATGGTCTCCGTTCGCCCGGGCAATGCGCCCGCGTCGGCGCCGCGGAACACCAACTCACTCGCCTCCGGTTTGACGCCCGCGCGGTGCAGGACCTCGACGAGCGGAACACCCGTCCATTCGGCGGTGCCGACCGCCCCCAGGTTCCACTGCTCGCCCTCGATCGGCGGGTCGAACCCTGACCGGCCGTTGCCGGCACATTCGAGGGTTACGGCCGCCGCCTGCGAGCGCAGCTCGTGGAGATCGCGGAACCTCAGGCTCAATGGGCGCTCGACCAGACCGCCGACGTTGAGCCGCCAGGCGGACAGATCGAGCACGGGGATCTGAAAGTGGTTGCGCACGTAGAACTGCGCGTTCGGCATCACGACGCCGCCGATCAGCGCAGGAATCGACGTTTCGCAGTTCAGAGGATGCGCGCGATGGACGACCAGACCCGCGTCCATGGCACGCCGGCAGGCTTCGTCCGGATCAAACGCCGGAACGATGTCATCGCTCGGCTTCATACGATCTTCGGGTGGCCATCGGCTCTACCGATGAGGCCATCGCGAACACGGTCTTGTGAGATGGTTCGTCGGGGCGTTACCCTGCGCTCCCACGGCGCGTTCGGTTCGAGAGGAGGACGAGGAAGATGGCTATGCAGATCGGCGACACGGCACCGGATTTCGAGGCGGAGACGACGGAAGGGCGTATCCATTTCCATGACTGGATTGGCGACTCCTGGGCCGTGCTGTTCTCGCACCCGAAGGACTTCACCCCAGTCTGCACGACCGAGCTCGGCTACATGGCCAAGATCAAGCCCGAGTTCGACCGCAGGAACGTCAAGATCATCGGGCTTTCCGTCGATCCTGTCGGCAACCACGCGAAGTGGGCCGGCGACATCGAGGAGACCCAAGGGCATGCGCCGAACTACCCGATCATCGGCGACGCCGACTTCAACGTGTCGAAGCTGTTCGGCATGCTTCCCGCCGCCACCTCGGGCGACCCGCTCGAGCGGACGCCCGCCGACAATCAGACGGTCCGCAACGTCTTCGTCATCGGCCCGGACAAGAAGATCAAGCTCATCCTCGTCTACCCCATGACGACGGGCCGTAACTTCGACGAGGTGTTGCGGGTGATCGACTCGCTGCAACTGACCGCCAAGCACAAGGTTGCGACCCCGGTGAACTGGCAGGAGGGCGACGACGTGATCATCGCCGGGTCGGTGTCGGACGAAGAAGCGAAAGAGACTTATCCGCAAGGCTGGAAGTCGCCGCGCCCATACATTCGAATCGTGCCGCAGCCGCGCTGAGCGGGAACGTCAAGCCCCGCGCACGACGCGGTACCGAAGGTGCGTGACGGTCGGCGAGTGGATGACCCTTGTGGCTTCCAGCTCGGGTCGCTCGCTGCCGAGCTCGTCGAACAGACGCACGCCGCCGCCCAGGAGGAGGGGGACGACATGGATCTGCAGCTCGTCGAGCAGCCCCGCTCTGAGGTACTGCTGAATCACGTTCGCGCCGCCGGCCACCGAGATGTCCTGGTCGCCGGCAGCTGCGCGCGCGTGGTCGAGCGCGGCTTCGATGCCGTCGGTGACGAAGGTGAACGTCGTTCCTCCTTGCTTGGTGACCGTCTCCCGCGCGTGGTGGGTGAGGATGAACACCGGCACGTGGAACGGTGGGTCGTCTCCCCACCAGGCGTCCGCGTTTGGATCGTCCTCCCAGGGTCCGGCACCGCCGCTGAACATCCGCCTCCCCATCACCACGGCCCCGGTCGAGGTGAATGCTTCCTCGAGCACCTCGTCGTCGACGTTTGTCGTGCCGCCGGAGAGGCCGTGGCGCTCGCGCCACTTCGCGAGCCCGAAGATCCATTCGTGCAGCCGCTCACCGCCGTCACCGAGCGGTTGCTCGAGCGTCTGGTTCGGCCCGGCCACGAATCCGTCGAGCGACATCGTGATGTCGACAGCCACTTTTCCCATGTGTGCTACCTCCTTCATGCGCGCCGGAGGGTGAGGATCGCGACGGAGCCGGTCTGCCTCGCTTCGACGAGCGTGAACGCACTCATCTCCGCACGGTCGGCGAAGAGGCGCTTGCCGCTCCCGAGCACCACCGGGAACACCATGAGCCTGAGCTCGTCGACCAGATCGTGCTGCAGCAGCGATTGCGCGAGCTGCGCGCTGCCGGCGACCAGGATGTCTCCGTCGAATTGCTGCTTCAGGCGAGAGACCTCGTCCGGGACGTTGCCACTGAGCACCGTCGTGTTGTTCCAGTCGGCGTTCTCCAAGGTCGACGAGACGACGAACTTCGGCATCGCGTTCATCTTGTCCGCGAAGCCGGACTCGTCCTTGATCGAGGGCCAAGCCTGCGCGAAGCCTTCGTACGTCCTACGTCCCAGGAGCTGCGCGTCGCTCGCCATCAGCTCGTCGAGCTTGAACTTGTCTCCCTCCGGGCCGCGGTCGAACTGGAACGTCCAGCCTCCGTGCTCGAAGCCCTCGGCTCCGCCTGGGTCTTCCATCACACCGTCGAGTGACACGAACTCCGTTACCACGAGCTTTCCCACGGTGGCTCCTCCTGTGTTCGTCGGTTTCTTGTGGAAGACCGTTTCACGCGGCGAAAATCATCGCGCCGAGAGCGATGAGTTTCCGGCCGTTCTGCCGTCTTCCGTAGGATGAGCGTCGTGGAGGCCTCGACCGTCTCGTGGGGCGAGCTCGAGCAGCAGCTCGAGCAGCACCGCAGCGAATTGACCGCGTACTGCTACCGCATGCTCGCCTCGCCGTTCGAGGCAGAGGACGCGGTCCAGGAAACGTTCATCCGCGCGTGGCGCGGCTTCGACCGCTTCGAGGGACGCGCGGCCCTTCGCTCGTGGCTCTACCGCATCGCGACCAACGTCTGCCTCGACATGCTCAACGGCCGCGAGCGGCGAGCCCGACCGATGGACCTCGGGCCCGCGCGCGAGGCCGTCATCGAGAACCTCAATGCCCTGCCGGAAGCGACGTGGATCCAGCCGATCCCCGACCCCGCCCAGGTCGCCGTCTCGCGCGACACGATCCGGCTCGCCTTCGTCGCCGCGTTGCAGCATCTGCCGCCGCGGCAGCGTGCGGTCTTGATCCTCTGCGAGGTCCTCCACTGGAAGGCGGCCGAGGTCGCGGAGCTGCTCGACACGAGCGTCGCGTCCGTGAACAGCGCGCTGCAGCGCGCCCGTGCCACGCTCGCGACAACCGACGTGAGCGCCGCCGAGCCGGATCAGCCGTTCGACGAGGAGCTGCTCGCGCGCTACGTGAAGGCATTCGAGGCCTACGACATGGACGCGCTGACGGCGCTGATCCAGGAGGACGCGACGCAGTCGATGCCGCCGTACGACCTCTGGCTGCGGGGCCGCGACGACATCCTCACGTGGTGGTTCGGTCCGGGCATCGGCTGCCGCGGCTCTCGGGTCATCCCGACCGTGAGCGCGAACGGCTCGCCCGCGTTCGGTCAGTACAAGCCCGCGCCGGACGGCGGCTTCGAGCCGTGGGCGCTGCAGGTGCTCGAGCTGTCAGCCGGGAGGATCGTGGAGTTCACGTTCTTCCTCGACACCGAGACGCTGTTCCCGCTCTTTGGTCTCCCGCCGCGCCTCGACGCGTAGAACGCCGTCCAGGCCGGCGAAGGCGATCAACTCCTTCAGCTCTCGTGACGCATGGCAAAGGCGCACTTCGAAGCCGAGCCGGTGTGCGGCCAGCTGCAGCCGCGCGAGCGCGTCGATCGTGGACAGATCCGGCCTCACTATCGGAGAGACCGGAACCACGACGAAAACTCATCGCCGGAAGAGCGATGAGTTCTGCGACGTTGGACGGTCTACAGGGTCATGACAATGGATAACCGCACACGCTGGTTCGCTCTGTACGTCCTCTGCCTCGGGACGTTGATGATCGTGCTGGACGTGACGATCGTGAACGTCGCGCTGCCGTCGATTCGGGGGGATCTCGGCTTCTCCGGGACGTCGCTCGCCTGGGTCGTGAACGCCTACCTGCTCACCTACGGCGGCTTTCTCCTGCTCGGGGGGCGGCTCGGCGACCTCTTCGGCCACCGGCGGCTCTTCCTGATCGGGCTCTCCCTGTTCACGCTCGCCTCGCTCGCCTGCGGCCTCGCCACGACGCAGGGGTTCCTCATCACGGCGCGGGCGATTCAGGGACTCGGCGGCGCGGTTGTCTCCGCCGTCTCGCTCTCGCTGATCATGAACCTGTTCACCGAGCCTGCCGACCGCGCGAAGGCGATGGGCATCGCCGGCTTCGTCGCCTCCGGCGGCGGCAGCATCGGCGTCCTGCTCGGCGGGGTTCTCACCGACACACTCAACTGGCACTGGATCTTCCTCGTGAACGTTCCGATCGGCGCGCTCGTCTACTTCCTGTCGCTGAGACTGCTGCCCGGAACGCGCGCAACGGCTACGGACCGGCGGCTCGACGTCGCCGGCGCCGTGACGATCACCGCCTCGTTGATGCTCGCCGTCTACGCGATCGTGAACGGGAACCACAAGGGGTGGACGTCCGGCCAAACGCTCGGTCTGCTCGGCGCGGCGGCTGCGCTCCTTGCGGTCTTCCTCGTCGTCGAGCTTCGCGTGCGCTCACCGCTCATTCCGCTCCGCCTGTTCCGTCTGCGCAACGTCGCGTTCGCAAACGTCGTCGGGGTGCTGTGGGCAGCCGCGATGTTCGCGTGGTTCTTCCTCTCTGCCCTCTACATGCAGCTCGTGCTCGGGTACAGCCCGCTGCAGGTCGGGCTGGGGTTCCTGCCCTCGAACCTCATCATGGGAGCGCTCTCAATCGGAGTTTCGGCGAAGCTCGTGATGCGGTTCGGCATCAGGCGGCCGTTGGCGACGGGTCTGCTCTGTGCCGCCGGCGGGCTCCTGCTCTTCGCGCGGGCGCCGGTCGGCGGAACCTTCGTCGTCGACGTGCTGCCGAGCATGATCCTGCTCGGTATCGGCGCAGGCATCGCGTTTAACCCGGTGCTGCTCGCCGCGATGAGCGACGTCGCGCCGAGCGAATCCGGTCTCGCGTCGGGAATCGTCAACACATCGTTCATGATGGGCGGCGCGCTCGGCCTCGCCGTCCTGGTCAGCCTCGCCGCCTCGCGCACGCACAGCCTGGGCGCCGCCGGCAACGGTCCGCTCGCCGCGCTCACCGGTGGCTACCACGCCGCGTTCCTCGTCGGCGCCATCTTCGCGCTCGCGGCTGCCGCCGTCGGAGCAACGCTCCTCCGCGCCGGAATTCTGGGAGCAGCGCACGCAGGCGAAGAGGCCGTCGGCATCCCTGCTGCCGCCGAGGCCGACTGAAGAATCAGCGTGAAAGGACGTTTCGGGCATGCTGGGCGAGTGGAGCGCGAGCTGGCCATCCGGCTCCGCGGCGTCGTCAAGCGCTACGGGCCGATCACGGCCGTAAACGGCCTGGACCTGGACGTTCCGGTGGGCACCTGCGTCGGCCTGCTCGGGCCCAACGGTGCCGGGAAGTCCACGACGATGCGCCTGCTGACGGCTCAATCGATCGCCGACGAGGGTGAGCTCGAGGTGCTCGGCTTCCGCCTTCCCGAAGAGTCGAAGATGGCCCGCGCGCAGTGCGGTGTCACGCCGCAGCTGGACAACCTGGACACCACCCTCACCGTTGAGCAGAACCTCCTCGTCTTCGCGCACCTGTACCGGATCGCACGGTCCGACCGGCGCGCCGCGATCGAGCGGGCGCTCGAGATGGCGAAGCTCGTCGACCGGCGGGACTCGCGGGTCGACAAGCTGTCGGGAGGCATGCGGCGGCGCCTGCTGATCGTCACGGCGCTCGTCCATCGGCCGCGGCTGGTGCTGCTCGACGAGCCGACCGTTGGGCTCGACCCGCAGGTGCGCCAGGAGCTCTGGGCGCTCATCGACGCGCTCCGCTCCGAGGGCACCACGATCCTGATGTCGACCCACTACATCGAGGAGGCTCAGCGCCTAGCCGACACGGTGCTGATCATGTCGCACGGCGAAGCGGTGGCCGCCGGTCCTCCTTCAAAGCTCGTGCTCGAACATGCCGGCCGCGAGGTGATCGAGGTCTACGGCGCCCCGGCGCGGCTCGCGGAGGTGGAGGCCGAGGCGGGAGCGTCGGGACTGCGAACTCGGCGCACGGGAACGAGCGTCTCGATCCTCGGCGTCGACGGCAGGAACGGCTTCGCGATCGACGGCGAACGGCGCGCCGCCAATCTCGAGGACGTCTTCGTGCTGCTCACCGGCGAGGAGATCGCCTGATGGCGACGACTCCTGCACCGCAAAGCGCGCGCCTGGGCCGGCTCGAACGCCCCGCGCTCACCGGCGTGCTCGTCCGGGAGGTCGTGAACTACTCGTCCTACTGGAAGTCGAGCACGTTCTCGTCCACGGTCGAGCCGACGATCTACCTACTGGCGTTCGGCTTCGGTTTCGGCTCGCTCGTCAGCCGGATCGGGGGCTACGACTACGTCGACTTCGTGGGGACCGGGACGGTGGCGACCGCGGTGTTGTTCTCGAGCGCCTTCCCTGCGATGTTCGGGACGTTCGTCAAGTACCAGTTCCAGCGCACGTACGACGCGATCCTCGTGGCGCCCGTCGACACGGAGGAGCTCGTGACGGCAGAGGCGCTCTGGATCGCCACCCGGGCCGGCGTCTACGGCTGTGTCCCGATGCTCGTCGCGATGGCCTTCGGGCTCGACTCATCGTGGGGGATGCTCGCTGTGCCGATCATCGCGTGGGTCGCCGGCTTCGGCTGGGCGTGCTTCGGGATCTCGGTGGCAGGCTTCGCCAAGTCGTTCGAGAACTTCAACTACATCGTCAGCGCCGTGCTCACGCCGCTGTTCCTGCTGGCGGGGTCGTTCTTCCCCCTCGACCGGTTTCCGGAGTGGGCGCGGGTGTTGGCCAACTTCAATCCGCTCCACCACTGCGTCGTGCTCGTCCGCCATGCCGTGTTCGGCTGGGCCGGATGGGAGGACCCGGCCCGGATGGGCGCACTCATCGTCTTCGGTTTGATCCTCTGGCGCATCGCGATCCACGCGATGACGCGGAAGCTCGTGGACTAGTCGTGCTGTCGCAGCTCGTTCCTACGGCCCGGCACCTCCTCCGCGCGAAGGACCTCGTCGACGCCCGCTACCGCGAGCCGCTCGACGTGCCCGCGCTCGCCCGGGCCGCGCACCTCTCGCCCGCGCACTTCAGCCGCGAGTTCCGCCGCGCTTTCGGCGAGACGCCGCACCAGTACCTCCTGACCCGCCGGCTGGAGCGCGCGGCGGCGCTGCTGCGCAACACGGACCGCACCGTGGCGGACATCTGCCTCACCGTAGGGCTGCTCAGCGTCGGTTCGTTCACCACGAGCTTCGGCCGGACGTTCGGCCTCACTCCCACGGCCTACCGCGCCGCCCACCCGCCGGCGTCCAACCGCGTGCGGATCCCGACCTGCGTGTTGCAGGCGTACGCGCGCCCGCAGTCCAGCAGGTTTGGAGAGGACAGCCACACGCAGCTCGGCTAACGTCGCCGCCAACTTGTTCGACGACACAGGAGGATCACCGTGCTGAAGCAGCTCACCAACGTGCAGGTTTGGGTGCACGACCAGGACGAGGCCCTCGCCTTCTACACCGAGAAGCTCGGGCTGGAGCTCCGCGAGGACGTCACCGTGCCCGAGATGGGCAACTTCCGCTGGCTCACCGTCGGCGTGCCCGGGCAGGAGGACGTCGCCATCACCCTCATGGCCGTGCCCGGGCCGCCCGTGTTCGACGAGGAGACGCGCGCCCAGATCCACGCGCTGCTGGCCAAGGGCGCCGCGGGCGGCCTCTTCTTCGCCGCGGACGACGTCCGGAAGAGCTATGAGGAGCTCAAGAGCCGCGGCGTCGAGTTCGCGCAGGAGCCGACGGAGCAGCCCTACGGCATCGACGCCGGCTTCCGCGACCCGTCGGGCAACCACTTCCGCATGGCGCAGCGGAGCTAGATGGTTGATGCCACACCTGCGCACGTCTGGCTGGTGGCTCAGACACGGCGCCGGCTCGGCCGCCTCCCGCTTGCCCAGGCCACCAGCCTGGGCTGCGCGTGATGCGTCCGCCTGGCTTGGTCTGAGCCATCCCCAGGCGCACCCGGGCATGGCATCAACCATCTAGACGGCCGATGATGCGCTGGATTGTCCTCTCGACGGTCGCCGCTCTCGCGTGGGACGGCCTGGCGTTTGCGCGGCAGCCGGTGCTTCGAACCGCGAAGTCGTCGAGAGGGCATATCGTCGTGACGTTCTCGCCCGGAGAGCTGACGCCGGGCACGATCGCCGTCGCGACGAGCCCGGCCCGCTCCGTGAACGGCGGCTTCATCCGTGGAAACGTGAAGCTGCTCGAACGGACTACGACCACTGCAGACCTCGGGACGGGCGTCGTCCGTTTCCGCACGCACGGCACGGTTGCACCCGGGAGGTACTACGTCGCGGTGTCCGGGATCCTGCAGGAGCCGCCGGCGAGCTGCGGCCGCGTCACGTCGCACTGTGCGGAACGCTGGTCGAACGCGCTTCCTGTAGTCGTGAGCCCGGTCAGCCGGGCCGTGTAGCTGACCCGCCAAAGCCGCTTGACAGAATCCCAGTGACGGAGTAGACCACCTCCCCGGAGAGAGTTGGTCAAGAGGGCTCCAGCGTCGATGAGGGGTCACGGAGGGAGAGGGCATGACAAAGCTCCTCGGAGGCTCCTTGGTCGCGGTCGTGGTGCTAGCGCTCGGCCTGTTCAGCGGCGCCGCGCGGGCAGCGCCGCCCGACTGCGATGAACCGACCGCCCTTTGCGCCGAGCCGCTCGACTCGATCGGCTACGGCGGCGAGTACACGGGGCACGACGAGCCCTCGCTGCTCTTCTACTCGAACACGCCGGGCTCCGGAAACTCGAGCTTCTACCGGCTGCAGCTGCCGACCGACCCGCAGGTGCTGCCGAACCAGACCGGCACCGCGGGCACGTGGAACTTCCAGCTGCACATCGCGTTCTGGGTCGGGATGGCGCTGTGCGACAACCAGTCGGCCCCGGAATACACGAACGCTCCGTGCAAACCCGATAGCGACACGAACATCTTCGACGGGACCAATGAGGCCGCGGCGGATTACATCGGCAAGCACCCGGGGGCGGCGTTCCTGGAGGTGCAGTTCTACCCGCCCGGCTGGGCTCCCTGGCCGCCGGGCGTGAGCTGCGACGCGTCCAAGTGGTGCGCGGCAATGGCGATCTTCAGCTTCAACCTCAATCAGAACACGGGCGTGGCGAACAACGCGGACTGCCTGAGCACGGTCGGCCTCGAGCCCGCGAACTTCGCCTTCATCACGAAGAGCGGCGTCCCGCACGCACCGCCGGGGCCGCTCGACTTGACGCTCGGCTCGTTCACGCCGAGCCCGGCGACCGACCTGTTCATGAACTCGGGCGACGATCTCATGGTCGACGTCCACGACGGGGCCGCCGGCTTGACGGTGATCGTCCAGGATCTGACCACCGGCCAGACGGGCTCGATGACGGCGAGCGTCGCCAACGGCTTCAAGCAGATCCTGTACGAGCCGGCCTCCGCGACCTGTCACGAGGCCCCGTACGCGTTCCGCCCGATGTACTCGACGTCGAGCGAGCACACGCGCGTCCCGTGGGCAGCGCACTCCTACAACGTGGCCTTCTCGGACGAGATCGGGCACTTCGAGTATTGCAACGCCGTCGCGTCCGAAGGCGGCGCGTGCACGAGCAACGGAGAGGCCAGCCTCGACGGCGACGACAACGGCTGCTTCAGCCCGGCCTTCTCGACGCTCGTCCCGATCGGAGGTTGTATCGGCACCGACAACGACTTCGACGGTGTCTCGTATCAGACAGTGTGGCCCGGAACCGATCCGAACCGAGGGCAGGACAAGAAGTACCACCCGAGTCCGGTCACGTTCACGAGCCCGCTGTTCAACCTCACCCAGAACTACGACCGCGTCGCCTTCGAGGCCGACCTCCCCCGGATCGAGGCGGCGGATTTCGGCGGCAGCTGCAACCGCTTCACCGGTACCGGGTGCACGAACCCGCCGCCGGGCGCGAACTTCTACCCCATCTATTCGACCGGAACGTCGACGCAGAATCCGAGTGCGAACGGCCATTGCGTCTGGCAGTTCGGCGGGCCCTATCTCAAGGGGACGGCGAACACCTTCGGCGGCAACTCGACCGCCGAGTACGGACCGCTGCTCTTCAGCTTCTACCCCAACCCGAACCCGGCGATCCGTCGCAGAGCGAACAACTTCCGCAACGTGCTCGGCTCGAACCCCTGCCCCGCCTGAGCGGCGACCGCTCTGAGGACTCCGACGAGGGCGCCTGCGGGCGCCCTCGTCGGCGTGGCGAGGGCTGCTACGTGCCTTCGCCCGCCGCTCGATCCCGGCGGGACAGTGTGGCTCGCGGGTTCGCTAGAGCGAGTGCTCCTTGAGCCAGGCCAGCACGGTGTCGGCGACCTCGCGCCAGCCGCTGTCGAGCGCGAGTGAGTGACCTCGGTCGGGGAACTCCTTGTACTGCGTCACCGCGGGCGACCTGCGGTATTGCTTGAGGGTCGATTTGGTAATCGCTGCCGGGACGGTGTGGTCCTTGCCGCCGGCGGTGAGCAGCAGAGGCCCCCGCGTCGCGTTGTCGGTGTTGACCTTTGCCGGTGACCGGGGAGAGAGATTGGCGGAGGCGGCCTCGAACAGGGGCTTGCCCGGCGAAGGGATCGTCCAGCGTTCGTACAGTTCGTTGGATTCTGCGGCGGAGATTGCATTGCCGAAGCCGTAGCGGAACTGCTTGGCGGTCAACGCGACCGCGCGCTTCTTGTTGGCCGGGTTCCGCAGCGCGACCGAGGCGACCCGCAGCGCCGACAGTGGCAGGTAGACGACGCCTTTGATCGGGGCGGCGTCGATTGCGACCGCTGCAGCGGCGAGGTCCTGCCCCAGCAAACGTTGCACGACGAGGCCCCCGAAGGAATGGCCGATGACGATCGGCTTGGCGTCGAGCGCGCCGATGATCTGGGCGTAGTGCTCGACAATGTCGTTGATGCCGTGACCCGCGACGCGTTCAGGCATTTGCCGAGTCTCCTCGATCGTGCTCGAGTCACCGGGCCAGCCGGGCGCCGTCGGCGAGTAGCCCGCTTCCCGGAAAAGGTCGACCCAGGCGCCCCACGAGTCGGCGTGCAGCCAGAGACCGTGGACGAAGACGACTGGGGTGCCTGCTGGGGTCATGATCGATTCTCCTGACTCGACGCGTAGGGATCGCAGAGTGTGTCACGAGAGCCCTCAGTGAAAGTGCGCACTATGCTCACGAGCATGCTCGTCGTCATGCTCTACCGGCGTGCCGACTACATGTGGGTGGCGGCGGGCCGTCGTCGTAAACTCCACGCGTGAACCCGGTCCTCCGCGTCGTGCTGCGCATCCTCGGGATCGGGGCGCTCGTCGCCGGCGGCCTTGCGGTCGCGCTTGCAGCCCTCGCCGCGGCGATCCTCCTTGGGCCGCTCGTCTTCTGGATCGCCTGGAACGTACTCGACTTCGGTCACGCACTCGGCCTGCCCGAGCTGGGCTTCTGGGGGATTGTGCTCGCGACGCTCTTCCTAATCGCCGGCTGGTTCGGCAAGGTCGTGATCACCGGGATCGTCTTCCTCGTCGACCCCTCTTGGTTCCATGGCGCCGCGCAGGTGCACTGGCCCGAGCCCACGTTTCGCAACTTCGTTGCCGTGGCGCTGCTCGCCCTGCTCGCGTCGCGGCCGCATTCGCATGCGCACGCGCGTAGGCGCCGCGGCAAAGGCTGACGCGGGCGACGGGCTGCTCGAGGCGATCGTCACCGTTTCGTGAGGTGGGCCGGGCGCGTTCACGGCGCCCGGCCCACGAGGAGGAGACAGCTACTCGGGCGGGATCTCGGCGTAGACCTTGTCGATGTCCACGCCGCGCTGCGCGCGGATCAGCTTCGCCCCGCCGTACCAGACGAGGCCGAACAGCACGGAGCCCACGAGCCAGTAGACGAGGTTGTGCTTGTGCCCGACGAGGCCGAAGAAGGCGTAGTGGAAGTACGCCCAGTAGATGAACGCCGTCGTCAGCAGCGCGCCGATGCCTGCGACCACCATCAACGGGATGCCGCCGACCTCGTGCGTCGCCACCGACGCCCGGTACAGCGCCGTCTTACGATAGGGGAAGGCGATCGACGAGACCGCGATCAGCACGTGCGTGATCAGCTGGATCAGGGTCGCGTACACGAGAATCTGGAAGAAGTTCTTCGCGACGTAGATCGCCCAGGCGTATGCGGCGATCGAGAGCACGACGGTGATCGCCGTCGCCGTGATCGGGACGCCACGCCGTGTCACCTTCGTGATCGCCGACGGCGCGATGCCGTCGAACGACCAGGCGAACATCGTGCGCGGAGGCTGCAGCGTCGTCTCGGCCATGATCACCGGCCAGAAAAGCACGAACGAGGCGACGAGGAAGACGGCGAAAGCCGTATTCCCGACCTGCGCGGAGCTCAGGACGAAGTACGCCGCCGAGGTGCCGATCTGCGACGGCAGACTGCCGCCGAACGCGGCGGTGAGGAAGTCCTTGCCGAACGACCAGAAGAAGATCGCGACCAGGACGAAGACGCTCCCGAGGATCGCGATCGACGCGGCGCCCATGCGGTTCGCCGTCTTCATCGTGTTCCCCTGCCGCAGCTCGCCGGCGAAGAACGTCGACCAGTAGGCGAAGATCGACACGCCGCAGATGACGGCGACGATCGGGATCGTCTTCACGAACGAGAACGCGTGGTGCACGGGCACGCCGTTCTTGATCGCGTTCTGGATCGTCAGGTGGTACGTGTCGGGGCTGTGCGTGTACGGCTGCGCGAACGCGTTGAAGTCCGAGATGAACGAACCCTTCGACGTGAAGATCGCGATCAGCGTCGAGATCGCGAGCCCGACGAGCGACAGGCCGAGCAGCCCGAACATGAACCGCTTCGCCCAGGTCCAGCCGGCCGCGATCACTGTGCCGGCCACCACGATGCCGATGATGCCGAGGAAGAACTGCCAGTTCTTGCTCGTCGCCACCACGTTGCCCCAGTGCACGAGCCTCGGGTGATGGCCGACGAGGCCGATCACGATCAGCCCGGGCGCGATCCCGAAGATGCACATCCCGAGCGCCTCGAACGCAATCGACAGGAAGCTCGAGAGCGAGATGCAGACCGACGAGACGACGCCGGCCGCGGGATGAAGCGTGCGGCTGACGAGGACGTAGTCGCCGCCCGACCGCGGGATCGCCGCGGTCAGGAAGCCGAACGCGTACACGACGCTGAGCGCCAGAGGAATCGTGAGCAGCGTCGCGATCAGGAAGTTGCCGCCGGGAAAGCCCGCGAGTGCGCCGAACAGCGCGATGGCGATCACGAACGGCGGTGCGCCCGTGATGAAGTTGATCGCCATTGCCTGCCACGGCTTGACCTCGCGGACGAGCCCGGTGGCATTGCGGACGAACAGGCCGGCGGCGGCTGCCGGTGCCTGCGCAGGGACGTCCGTTGCCACTTGGTGCCTCCTCCCTTTCGTCAACCCACCACGAACTGGTGGGAGATGACCCGGTCGAGCCCGAGCCGCACGACGACGCCGTGCAGGCGGCCGGTGTTGTACTCGGACCCGGAGTTGAGGGCGAGAGTGCGCCCGATGCGCGTCTCACCGCGCGATTCGTGGATGTGTCCGTGCAGCGCCAGCAGTGGTTGCACCTCCTCGATCAGCCGGCGGACTGCGGTGCTGCCGACGGGGATGGGGACGGGCTGCCCGCCCGAGTAGACCGGTGTGAGATCCGGTTTCAGTTTCGCGGCGCGGTCGAGCCCGCTGTCGTAGGGGGGAACGTGCAGGTTGAAGATCGACGTCTCGGGCTGATCGAGCTGGTCGGCGAGCGCGCGCAGCCGCTCGTAAAGCGCGTCCTCGTCGAGCTCCCGCGGGCTGTCCCACGGCGTCGGGTTCGCGTACGAGGACGAGATCATCTCGTGGGGCCCGACGCGCACGACCCGTTCGTCGCAGAAGACGATGCCGCGAGCGGTCGACAGCAGCTCGTCCACGTACCACGGGTCGTCGTTGCCGGCGATCACGAACGGCCGGTTGCCGTTCGCGCGCTCGTCAGCGATTTCGATCCAGTGCTGCAGCTCCCCGCGCGCGACTTGGTGGAAGAGCGTCTCCTGGTCGGCGCGGTGCCGCGCGATCTCGTCCGCCGGCGCGACCCATGGATAGAAGCCGTTGAAGCGGATCGAGCTCTCCGTCTCCGCGAGCTCCTCTTCGCCGATCACCCGCTCGGCGCCGAGGAAGGTGAGCTTGTAGCTCCCGTCGTCGCGCCGCTCGATCGGCACGACCGCCTTCCCGAGCAGGTCGCCGCCCATGATCGCCGCGTCCGCGCCGTAGAACGCGCTCGCGCCGAGGAACTTCCGCCAGAGCAGGTCCGAGCCGTGGATGTCGGAGGCGTAGTAGAGAGTCAGCGACTCGTCGTCGTGGCGGCGCTTGAAGAGCGGCATCAGCCGACCTCCTCCGGCTCCTCGTACCACTTGACCCGTTCCCCGACCCGCGCGCGCACTTTCCACTTCGTGCTCTTCGGCTCCTCGTCGATGCGGCAGCGCACGTCGTCGAGGCGCGTACGCACCACCTCCTCCTGCTCCGGCGCGAGTCGGTAGCGCGCGAGTCCGCCGCGCACACGCTCGACGTTCAGCGTCGACGTGCGCCAGAGGCCCCAGTCCGCGGCGAGCAGCTTGGCGACGTACTGCGCGTTGATTCCGCCGGCGTCGCTGTCGGAGAGCGTGTGGGCGTGCAGGAGGTTGACGATGTCGCGCTGGTCTTTCTCGTTCAGCGCGAAGATCTGCAGCTTCGTCAGCAGCAGGTCGGCGAGCGGGATCGTCCGAGCGTTCAGTGTCAGCCGCTTCGCGAGCGGGATCGCGTGGCACATCTCGAATTTCGCGACGAAGACGTCCACCCGGCGCTCGTTGGCGGTGTCGTAGAAGAGGAGCCGCCGGTGGCCGTTCAGGCCGTTGAAGCGCTGGTCGCCTATGTAGCCGAGCTCCTCGAACGCGCGTACGACCTCGGGCCCGCGCCCGGCGGCGGTGATGAAGTCGATGTCGTTGTACTCACGCGGGAGCAGGAGCTCACCGTCGGCGGAGAGCGCGATCGCGGCGCCGCCGAGCGCGCGCAGGGGGATGTCGGCCGCCGCGTCGAGGATGCGGCGTGCTTCCGCGAGCATGTCCTGCAGCGGCGCGACGATCATGCGGCGTTCTCCACCGCTCCTGCGAAGACGTTCGCGGCCTCCACGATTCCCTCCTCTGCGGGCACGAGGGGATCCTCGTGCTCGATCGCCGCCGTCTCGACGCCGCGCGCCGCGAGCGCGTCGAGGAACGCGTGCCACCACGACGCTTCGTGGCCGCGGCCGACGGCGGCGAAGCGCCAAGGCGCGGCTTCGGGCCAGCGGTGGTCGAGCACCCCGTTCAGCGAGAGGTTGCGCTCATCGAAGAGGACGTCCTTGAGGTGCGCGTACCCGACGCGCGGCAACTCCGCGACGACGGCGAGCGGATCCATCTGCGTCCAGAAGCAATGGCTCGGGTCGACGTTCGCGGCGAGGTTGTCGCCGACGGCGGCGAGCTCCGAGAACGTCTCGAGGTTGTAGACGAGTGTGCCCGGATGGAGCTCGATGCAGATCATGCACTCCGGGTGCTCGCGGCGCGCGAACTCAGCGAGCTCCGTCCAGTACGGCGCGCCGACCTCTTGCCACTGGCGTTCGTGCTCGCCCTCGAGGTACGGCAGCCAGCCCCCGGCGGCGAAGCGCGGCCGGACGTCGCCGGGGCAGCCGGCAAGCGCGAGGACGCGGTCGACGCCGAGCTCGGCGGCGAGGACGACCGTCTCGCGGAGATCGGTGTCGTGACGGGACGCGAGCTCCGGATCAGGGTGGAGCGGGTTGCCCCACGCGTTCAGCGCGGCGATGCGGAAGCCGCGCTCCTCGATGCCGTGCCGCCAGCGCTCGCGCGCCGCGGCGTCGCGCAGCAGGAGCGCCCGGTCGCAGTGCGTCGTCGGCGCGTAGCCGCCGCTCGCGAGCTCGAGGTCGGTGATCGCCGGCGCGGAGTCGGAG
>DASWGR010000132.1:0-14764 GCA_036393535.1 Gaiellaceae bacterium
GGTCGCGCTCGTCGACGAGACGGGCGACGGCATCGGCGTCGCGACCCTCGATGCACATGCGCAGCGCCTTCCCTACCGCCTCGCGATTCGCGACGCGCACCGCGGTCTCATCATCGGCGTGCTCGTCGACCCACACGGCGACGAGCACGATCAGGTCGTGCGTCGCCTCGATCAGCCCGGCCGCGACGGAATCCAGCACGCCCTGCGCGACTCCGACCTGCGCAGCACCCCACGTCAGCGTCTGGTGTCGCTCGTCGATCGCAGTCGCCTTGTTCATCATCAGCGTCGGCGGCCAGACGACCTGGTACTGCGGCTGCTCCGGTCCGACGCAGACGAGGACGGGTGTGTGGCCGGGTGAGGGATGAGCGAGCATGCTGATCGCTGCCGCAGCGGTTGCGCTGCCGCGCCGGGCGAGCACGACGTTCACGTGGCTGCCGTTCCGGCCGACGCCGCCCCAGCCCTCGCCGATTCGGCCGTCGAGGTCGTCGAGGTTCACGTCGCTCCTTTCGTCGAGCGGAGGTCGAGCACCACGCGCAACGCCTGGCCCGAGCGCAAGAGCTCGAACGCTCGTTCGACGTCGTCGAGCGGCAGCCGGTGGGAGACGAGCCGGTCGAGCGGCAGTCGGCCGCGGCGGTAGAGGTCGAGCGTCAGCGGGAAGTCGCGCTCCGGCCGTGACGAGCCGTAGATCGAGCCGAGCACGCGACGCTCAAGGCGCGGGATCGACAGCGCGGGGAGCGGCAGCACAGCGTCCGCCGGCGGGATCCCGATCAGGACGGCAGCGCCGTGGGCTCGAGTCGAAAGGAAGGCCGCCAACATCGCCTCCGGTCTCCCGGTCGCCTCGATCGCGTAGTCCACGCCTCCGGCCGATGCTTCGATCACGGCTGCCGCTGTCTCCTCCGACGACGACGCCCACAGCACCGCGTCGGTCGCGCCGAACTCGCACGCAACGTCGAGCTTGGCCGGAATGGGGTCGACGGCGACTATCGCTCCTGCCCCCGCCGCAGCGGCCCCAAGCACGGCGCTGAGCCCGACGCCGCCGCAGCCGAACACCGCGACGCGATCGCCCGGCCGGACGTTCGCAGTTCGCCAGACGGCGCCGACACCCGTCGTCACCGCGCAGCCGAGGAGCCCGGCAATCTCGAACGGCACGTCCGCGGGAATCGGGATGCACGAGCGCTCGGGCAGGACGCACGCCTCTGCGAACGAGGAGATGAACGAGTAGTGGTACACAGGCTCTCCGTCGCGGGAGAGCCTCGTCGTCCCATCGAGCAGTCCACCCGCCTCCATCGCCGGCCGGACCGCCGAGCAGAGCTGCGGCAGGTCACGAAGGCACTCCGGACACTCGCCACACGACGGCGCCCAGGAGAGCGCGACGTGGTCACCCGGATTGACGCGAGTGACGCCGATCCCGACCGCCTCGACGACACCGGCTCCTTCATGCCCGAGCACGGCCGGGCAGCGCGTCTCCGCCGTACCGTCGATCGCGTTCTGATCAGAATGGCACACGCCGCTCGCGTGCAAGCGCACGAGGACTTCACCCGGCCCGGGCGACGCGAGGATGAGCTCCTCGACGGTGAGCGGGCCTCCGGTGCGCTCGAGCACCGCAGCCCTGAGTCTCATGCGTGCACCGTGTCCTTCGCCTGGAGGCGGCGCAGCTCCTCGACCGGAATGTGACAGCGCATGAAGTGTCCCTCCTCGACCTCGAGCAGCGGCGGCTCCTGCAACTCGCAGATCTCGCCGACCTTGCGGTGGCAGCGCGTATGGAAGACGCAGCCGGACGGCGGCTCGGCCGCGCTCGGGATCTCTCCCGCGAGCCTGATGCGCTCGCGCCCGCCGCCGTCGATCGTCGGGACGGCGGAGAGCAGCGCCTCTGTGTAGGGGTGATGCGGCCCGTCGAACACGACCTCAGCCGGCCCGAACTCCATCACACGGCCGAGGTAGAGCACCGCGATCCGGTCGGAGATGTACCGGACGACCCCGAGGTCGTGCGAGATGAAGAGGTAGGCCGCCCTGCGCTCGACCTGCAACTCGACGAGGAGGTTGAGGATCGCGGCCTGGACGGAGACGTCCAGCGCAGAGGTCGGCTCGTCGCAGACGACGAGGCGCGGCTCGCCGGCGAATGCCCGGGCGATCGCCACGCGCTGCTTCAGGCCGCCCGAGAGCTGGTTCGGCCGTACCGTCAAGTAGCGCTCGGCCACGCGGACGGCGGTCACGAGCTGCAGCAAGCGCTTCTCCGCGATTGCGCCGGTGAGGCCCGCCAGCCTCTTCAAGGCCCGCCGCAGGATGCGCCGTACCGTATGCCGACGGTTGAGGGCCGAGTCCGGGTTCTGGAAGACGATCTGGAGCGATCGCACGTCCTCGGTGGACCGCTGGGCGAGCCGTGGCGGCACCACCCGTCCGTCCACCTCGACCGAGCCCGCCGTCGGGGCGACGAGGCCGAGGAGGGCGCGCGCGAAGGTCGTCTTGCCGCTGCCCGACTCCCCGACGAGCCCGAGCGTCTCGCCGGGCCAGATCGAGGCCGAGACTCCGGCCAGCGCGTGGACGGCGTGCCCGTGCTGGTGGAAGACCTTCTCCAAGTCCTCGACCCGCACGAGGGGCGTTCCAGAGCGATTGGGCGGCTGCGCCCGGTCGAGGTCGGCCGCGGTCACCCGCGGCAGCTGCGGCGCCTCGTCGTGGAAGTGGCAGCGGCTCGTGTGCTGCTCGTCGAGCCGGTGCAGCGGGGGCTCTTCGTCGCGGCAGATCTGCCTCGCCAGACCGCAGCGATCGGTAAAGACGCAGCCCTGGAGCTCGTCCCCCGGCGACGGGGGGAAGCCCGCGATCGTGTCGAGCCGCCCGTGGTCCTTTCGCACCCCGCCGCGCGGGATGCAGCGCAGAAGGCCGACGGTGTACGGATGACGGGGGTCCTGGAGAACCTCCTCCACCGGCCCCTCCTCGACAAGGCGTCCTGCGTACAGCACGCCGACGCGCTCGCACATCTTCCCGATCACCGCGAGGTTGTGGCTGATGAAGAGCACCGCCGTCTGGAACTCGGCCTGTAGCTGCTCGATCAGGTCGAGCACCTCGGCCTCGACGGTCGCGTCGAGGCCGGTCGTCGGCTCGTCGAGAATGAGAAGTGTCGGGTTCTTGGCGAGAGCCATGGCGATCACGGCCCGCTGCTGCATGCCGCCCGAGAGCTGGTGTGGGAAGCGCCGCTGGACCGAGTCGACGTCCGCGATCTGTACGCGCTTGAGCACCTGCCGGGACCCCGCCAACGCCTCCTCCCGCGGTGTACCGCGCACGCGGAACACCTCCGCCACCTGCTGCCCGACCTTGATGGACGGGTTCAGCGCTTGGCTCGGGTCCTGGTAGACCATCGACACTTCCTCGGCCCGTAGCCTGCGCAGCTGGGCACCCGAGAGCTCCAGCACGCTGCGCCCGCCGATGTGAATGGAGCCGGCCTGCACCCGACCGTTGCGCGGCAGGTACTGCACTACGGTCAGAGCCACCGTCGACTTCCCGCAGCCGGATTCGCCGACGAGGCCGTAGGACTCCCCCTGGGCGACCGTCAGCGAGACGCCGCGCAGTACCTGCCGCTCGAGGCCGCGCACGCGGTAGGCGACGTCGAGATCGCGCAACTCGAGGGCCGGATCGGTCTCGGTGGTGCTCATCGGACGGCCCCCGGGCGAGTCGACATCATCGCTCAAGGACGTGCTGAATCCCGTCGGCGATGAGGTTGACGCCGACGACGAGGGATGCGACCGCGGCGCCCGGGAAGAGGACAGTCCAGTAGTTCCCCTGGTTCGCCGTGTCGTTCAGCAGGTTGTAGTTGTCCGAGATCTGGAGCGCCCAGTCGGGCGACGGCGGTTGCACGCCGAAGCCAAGGAACGTCAGGCCGGCGACGGCGAAGATAGCGTAGCCGAGCCGCACGGTTGCCTCGACGATGATCGGTCCCATGATGTTGGGGAGAATCTCGACGAACATCACATAGGGGGCGCGCTCCCCGCGCAGCCGCGCGGCCTGCACGTACTCGAGCTCGCGCTCGGCGAGCACCGCGGCTCGAACCGTCCGGGCGACGAGCGGCGTGAACAGCACGCCGATCACGACGACAAGCGTGGCGGTCGAGCTGCCGAGCGCCACCAGTACGGTGACGGCGATCACGATCACCGGGAGCGCGAGCCACGCATCGACGATCCGGCTGATCACGTCGTCGACTAGTCCGCGGAAGTACCCGGTCACGAGGCCCACAACGGTGCCTCCCGCGATGCCCAACAGCATCGCGAGCGGGGCGACCTTGAGGATGTCGCTCGCGCCCGTGAGGACGCGCGAGAAGACGTCACGGCCCAGCGAGTCGGTGCCGAAAAAATGGCCTCCACCCGGCCGGAGGAGCGGGTCGAACGACTGGTCCTGCGGATTGTGCGGGGCGATCTGCGAGCCGACGAGTGCACACACGATCCAGAAGCCCACGACCAACACGCCGACGATGAACGTCTTCGACCTGAGGAGCTGGCGCAGCGTCTCCCGGCGCGCGATCTTCGCCTCGCTCCTCACGGCGACGGTCACCGTGCTCATGCCACCCTTCTCCCTTCCGTCGAAGGGTGGTTAGCGAAGCTCACGCTCATTCCGTGCTCCCGAAGCGGATGCGTGGATTCAGGACCGAGTAGAGGAGGTCGGCGACGAACGTCGCCACGAGGTAGACGATGCCGACCAGCAGCACGCCGCTCTGGAGCATCGTTACGTCCTTGTTCTGCGCGGCGATGTAGATCCGCTGGCCGATGCCGTTGTAGTTGAAGAGCTTCTCGATCACCAGCAGGCCGCCGATCAGGTACCCGGTCTGGGTCGCGATGACAGCGATCGTGGGGAGCAGCGCGTTCCGCAGCACGTGTCGGCGGATAACGGTGGGCGTGCCGAGTCCCTTGAGGTAGGCGGTGCGCGTGTAGTCGGCGGATAGCGCCTCGATCGTCCCGGCTCGCGCCATCCGGGCGATGTAGCCGAAGAGGACCATGACGAGAGCGAGGCTCGGCAGGAGGAGGTACTTCATCTGCCCCAGGATGCCGGTCCCTTCGGGCCACTGGGCGTTGACCGGAAGCCACTTGACGAAGACGCCGAAGGCGACGATCAGGAAGATCGCCGAGACGAACTCCGGAATGGCCGTGAGGGAGAGGCCGGTGATCGTGATCGCGCGATCGGCGAGGCGGCCCTGACGCAAGGCGGCGGCCACGCCGCCCAGGATCGAGAGCGGCACGACCAGGGCGAATGCCTCGGCCGCGAGCTTCAGCGAGTTCACGAGCGAGTCCGACAGCAGGCTCCAGACAGGTACCCGGTACTGGAGCGACTGCCCCATGTCTCCCTGGACGAACTTCCAGATCCAGGCGGTGTACTGCACGAGCACGGGCCGGTCGGCTCCGACCTGGTGATTGAGGAGGTCGACGGAAGCTTGGTCCGCGAACGGGCCCAAGACGTTGCGCCCGACGTTGCCCGGCAGGAGCTGCGCTGCGGCAAAGACGATGACGCTCAGGATGAAGAGCGTGACGACCGAGAGGGCGAGTCTCTTGGCGACGAAGCGGGCCATTGGTGCGGAGCTGACGGGGTTGCGGGCCGCCGCGGGAAGGCGACGGCCCGCACCGGCACCCCTATGCCAGAGACGTGCGGCTCAGGTAGACCGCCCCCTGCGGGTCGGCCTGGTACCCGCGGACGCGCTTTCTGCCGCCGCCCAGCTGGAAGTAGAAGTACGGGTAGATCGCCGGCGTGTCGTGGAGCAGGACCTCCTCGATCTGCTTTGCGTACTTCCGCTTATCCTTCAGCGAGATGGCCGCGACGAACGACGCCGCGAGCCGGTCGAAGCGCTTGTTCGAGTAGTGGGAGGCGTTCCAGACGCCCTTCGACTGGAGCGAGGACGTGAGGTAGACGTTCGGCACCGCGCGGCCGCCCCAGTCGGTGATGTTGATCGGCGTGTTCAGCCACGGCGTCGTCCCCCAACCGTCGGGTGGCCCCAGCTGTGAGCCCGCGTAGTAGGCGGCGGAGGTCAGGATGCGGAGGGTCATGTTGATCCCGATCGCCTTCACCGAGCTCTGGATGATCTGGGCAAGCGCCGGAAGCTCGAACGCCTTGTAGGTCGTCAGCTGGACCGAGAAGCCCTTCGCCTTGCCTGCGGCGGCCATCAGCTCCTTCGCCTTCCGGATGTCTTTATGGCGCTGCGGAAGCTTCACCGTCGCCGGAAAGACGGGCGCGAAGGGGGAATCGTTGCCGACGTCGGCAAGATTGTTGAAGAGTCGCTTGCGGATGGCCGGCCGGTCGAGCGTTAGCGCCACGGCCTGCCGGATCCGGTAGTCGTTGAACGGCGGAGCGTCCGTCTTCATCGGCACCAGGCGGTGGGTGGCGCCGTGTGCGGAGAAGATCTTCACGTTCTTGTTGTTGAAGAGAGCCCGGCCGGTGGAGAAGTGGATCTCGTTGACGAGGTCGATCTGGTTGCCCAGCAGCGCCGAGATGACAGCGGCGTCGTCGGAGAAGTACTTCAGGTCGACGCCGTCGAGCGGGGCGCGGCCCTTCCACCAGCCGTCGTACCGCTCAAATGTCGCGCCGACGCCCGGCGTGTATGAGACGAGCTTGAAGGCGCCGGTCGCCTGAGGCGTCTTCTCGTAAGTGCCGAGGGCGTAGTTCGCCGGCAGGATGATCGCCTGGTACGTCGTCGAGCTCGTCAGGTAGGGGAAGCTCGCGTTCGGGGCGTCGAGGTGGAAGGCGACGGTGAAGTCGTCGACCTTGCGAACACCCGCCGGCGAGAGGACGCCCTTGAAGGCGGAGAGCGCCTGCGAGCCGCTGTTCGGGTCGACGAGCCGCTTGAAGGTCGTCACGACGTCGTCGGCCCTCATCGTCTGGCCCGTCTGGAACCTCACGCTCCGGCGCAGCGTGTACGTCCAGATGCTCGCGTCCTTGTTGGGCTTCCAGCTCACGGCCAGCTCTGGGATGACGGTCAGGCGGTTTGTCGTCCGGAGAAGCATCTCGCCGGCGATGTTGCCGGTGACGAGGCTTCCCGTATCGGCGTACGTGTGCGGGTCGAGCCCGTGCGCGGGCGGCGGGATGCAGCCCAGTCGAAGGCGACCTCCGGCCCCGGCCGCCTCAGGAGCCGCGAAGGCGAGCTCCGCTTCCCCAGCCGCTGCTAGCGCCGCGGCGATTATCGACGCGGAAAATCCGACGACGGTTGCCCGCCGGATGAACTGACCCCGGTCCATCTCCGCGTCGAACAGATCGTCGAGGACCGCGTTCTCCACGGGCCCGGCCTCCTCGCGCCGGTAGTGCTCGAGCTGCCTACGAGTTTCCCGGTCCATTACTTAGCCACCCTCCTTCGATCGCCGGCACGTGTCCGCCTCCCGAGACCGGCTTGCTGTCCACGCCAAGTGGCCGCGTCAGCCACGGCGGTGGCCAAACGAGCTGCTGTATTTCAGCGGCCACGGTAGAGGCATAGATAAGCACCTGGCTTATTCGATTTCAATGTCGCTCCGGCCCAGCGCTGTTGGCGTGATGCACTGTTGGCGTGGGTGTGCCAAGACCCCATGACCAACCGCAAGCCCAGTCTTCTCGGGCGGCTCGAGCAGGGGCCGGCATCCGGCCGCTTACCGCGAGTACGCCGAGCGCTGTGAGGCCTGGCGAGGCGGGGTACGATCGCGGCAGGACCAGCGACCGTGAAAGTGAGTGCTCATGATTGAGACCCTCGCCGCCCCACCGGGCTACACGCGGCTAGAGAGGGACACCGCCTGGGACGCCGAGCGTCACCTCGAGTTCGTCCCGCCCGAGCAGGTCACTCTGCTCGACGAATGGGGAACGGAGGCCGCCGGGCCCACCGCCCTCTCTCCAGTCGCGATCACCTCGCCATTTCGCCTGTTGAGCGACGAGGGGATCGCCATCCTGCAGACCCTCTGCGCGGAGCTCGAGCACGATGCCTCGAGCGACGAGCGCATCGCGAAGCGGGTGCGCGGCTCCATCTACCGCTCCGCGTTCCTGTGGGGCATGTACCACGACCCGACGATCGTCGAAGCGCTGGGCCTACTCGCCCAGGCGCCGATCGAGCCCCATCCAGTCAGCCATCACGCGATTCACATCAACTACGCCCCGGAGGACCTGTCGCTCAACGTCGACCAGTGGCATCGTGACGCCGTCGCCTTCGACTACGTCCTTATGGTCAACGACCCGAGACCGATGAAAGGCGGCCACTTCGAGTACTTCCTCGGGCCGGTCGAGGAGGGCCGGCAGCTACTCGAGAGCGAACAGGGGCTGCCGCCGGACCGCGTCGTTAGCCCCGACTTTCCGGGGCCCGGCTGGGCCGTCTTCCAGCAAGGGCACCGTGTCCTGCACCGTGCAGCTCGCCTGGAGGAGCGCTACCCGCGGATCACCGTCGTCGCCTCCTACTGGTCGCCGCACCCGGAGCTCGAAGACCCCACCGACCTGCAGACGCTGCTGCGAACGGACGGCCGCGATATCGCGCTCGTCGAGTGGAGTCGCTACGCAGCCTGTGTGACGGCGCGTAGGCTCGAGCAGTTCGTCGAGACGAAGACCGACTGGTCACTCCCCTTGCCGGAGTTGCGGGACGAGCTTCGCCGCACGCTCGCCTTCGTCGACGACGCGATCGAGGCGTTCGAGCAGGACGACGAAGGGAGCTTGATCTCGTACGGCGCCGGCTCCTAAGTGGTCGCCGCCGCAAATACGCCCAGCTTGGCCGGCTGCGAAGAGTCGCATGCCGTTGTCCTCAGAAGGAAGGTCCAGTCCATCACATCGAGCTTAGAGTACTGCCGGTGATCGGGGCTGCGCGCACGATCTGCAGGCCGACCTGATCGTGAGCTACGACCTCGTCGTCAAGGGCGGGCTCGTCGTCACGTCCGGCGACTCGTTCGTCGCCGATATCGCGATCGCGGGCGAGCGGATCGCCGCGGTCGGAAGGGATCTCGCCGGCGCTCGGGAGATCGACGCCGCCGGACTGTACGTCTTGCCGGGGGCCGTCGACGGTCACATCCACCTGACCGATCCGACGTTCCCGCCGTATGCGCCTCAGACCGCCGACTCGTTCGCGACGGCGAGCGTGGCCGCTGCGTTCGGCGGCGTGACGACACTCGTCGATTTCGCGCAGCCGGCCCCGGGCCAATCCCTGGTCGACGAGCTCGAGCGGCGTCGCTCCGACGCGGACGGTGAGTCGGTGCTCGACTACGGCCTCCATCTCAACCTCCGCGATCCCGATCCGGCACGGCTGGAGGAGATTCCCGCGGTGTTCCAGCGCGGAGTCCCCTCGTTCAAGCTGTACATGGCGTACGAGGGCTACCGCCTTCCCGACATCGCCATCTTTCGAGCGATGCGGGCCGTCGCCGCCGAGAACGGCCTCGTCATCATCCACGCCGAGAACGACGACGTCGTCACTGAGCTCGGGGCGAGGCTTGCCGCCGAGCGGAAGACGGGACCTCGCTGGCTCCGGGCAATGTGCCCCGCTCCTGCGGAGGGTGAGGCCGTCCATCGCGCGATCCTGTTCGCAGATCTCGCCAGGGCGCGACTCCTCGTCTTCCACATCTCGTGCCGGGAGGCTGTCGGCGAGCTGCGAGCGGCGAAGGCGCGCGGGCAGAGCGTATTCGGCGAGGCGACGTCGCATCATCTCGTCCTCGACGAAGGGCTTGTCGCGTCCGACGACCTCCGAGCACAGTCGCTTGCCGTGCGGCCCCCCATCCGCGACGCAACTCATCGCGGCGAGCTATGGCGTGCTCTCGTGGATCGAACGCTCGACATCGTCTCCACCGACCACTGCCCGCGTCATCCGAATGGCAAGGTCCACCCAGCGGGCGTCTCCGGGATCGAGGCACGGCTCGCACTCGTCCACGCCTTCGGCGTGCGGGAGGGCCGCATCGATCTCTGTCGCTGGGTCGACGTGTGCTGCACGACGCCTGCGGAGGTCTTCGGTCTGCCTGGAAAGGGGAAGCTGCGTCCCGGCTACGACGCCGACATCGTGCTCTTCGACCCGGAGAAGGAGGTCCTACTCTCCGCGGACACGCTGCATTCTCCGCTCGAGTTCTCGAGCTACGAAGGCGTCTCCGTTCGCGGTTTTCCGGTCACCGCGATCAGCCGCGGAGAGGTGATCGTCGAGAACGGCGCATTCGTGGGCTCCCTCGGGCGGGGACGCTTTGTCGAGCGCTCATACGAGTAAGACCGCGCTGCGGGTCGATGCCGACCGGCTACGTGCCGACTTCGAGGCCCTGTCCGCGATCGGAGCGACGCCCGAGGGCGGAGTCAGTCGCCCAAGCTTCAGCGACGCCCATCTCGCTGCCCGTGCGTGGTTTCTCGAGCGGGCCGCGGCCGTCGGCCTCGAGACCCAGATCGATGCAGCCGGCAACCACTCGGCCATCCTCCGCCGATCCCTCCGCCCCGACGTCCCCACGCTCCTGCTCGGGTCTCATCTCGATTCGGTGCCCGGGGGCGGTCGCTTCGACGGCGCACTCGGCGTGCTCGCCGCACTCGAGGTGTTGCGGACGGTGCAGGAAGCGGGACTCGAGCCACGCACTGCGCTCGAGGCGATCGACTTCACCGATGAGGAGGGCACGCTGGTCGGCCTGCTCGGGAGCCAGGCGCTGGCCGGCACGTTGTCGCCGGAGGTGCTTCGCACACCACGCGGCGGACGGGACGCACTCGTCCTCGGGCTCGAACGGGTGGGACTGGTCGAGCGGCGCCTCGCGGAGGCGCGACGCGATCCGGCCTCGCTGGCCGGCTACGTGGAGCTTCACATCGAGCAGGGGCCGAAGCTCGAGCGTATGGGAGTCGACATCGGTATCGTCACGAGGATCGTCGGTGCCCGCTCGTTCTTCATCGTGTTTCGGGGACGGCCGGCCCACTCGGGGACGACTCCCATGGATGCCCGTGAGGACGCCGGCATCGGTGCAGCGAGCTTCGTCCTCGCGGCGCGCGAAATCGTCATGCACGACTTTCCCTCGTCGGTTGCGACGGTCGGGGACGTACGCTTCGAGCCCGGCGCCTTCAACGTCGTGCCCGGCTCGGCGCGGCTGGCGCTCGATCTCCGCTCGTCCGACGCGAACGCGCTGGAAACGCTCGAGTCCGTCGTGCTCGCGCGGGCGAGAGCCGTGGCGAAGGCTCACCGGCTGGACCTCGAGATCTCCCCGGTCGGCTCCTGGCCGCCGACGGCTCTCGACGGCGAGGTTCGCGGGGCGATTGGGCGCTCCGCGCAGGCCCTCGGCCTGTCGGCGTTCGACCTTCCATCCGGCGCCGGACACGACGCTCAGGCTCTCGCGCCCGTGACCCCGAGCGGGATGATCTTCGTCCCCTCGGTCGGAGGCGTCAGCCACGCCCCCGGCGAGAACACCCGCTGGCAGGACTGCGTCAACGGCGCCAACGTGCTCCTCGGCACCACGCTCGAACTTGCGGAGGTCGTCGCCGGTTAGGGCGCGGAAGCGGCGGTCGCAGCGGCCGTCAAGAGACGATCGTTCTCCTCAGCCCGACCGACGGTGATCCGTGCAAGGCGTTCGTCCATGACCCGGATCACGATTCCCTGCTCGTGAACAGCCGCAGCGAACGCATAGGCCCCGCCGGGACGATCAGACCCATCGATAGCAACGAAGTTCCCGAACGAGTCGAACGCGTGTAGGCCGAGAGCGCGCAGACCCTCGAGCACCCGTTCCCGTTCCCTGCGAATTCGCTCGACCTGGTGTCCGTGGTGCTCTTCGTCCTCAAGGGCAGCAAGTCCGGCATGCAGCGCCGCAGAGCTGATCGAGCTACCAGGAACGAGAAACCGATCGACATAGTCGAGCACGGCGATGTCGCCGACGATATAGCCGACGCGCAACCCGGCCAGGCAATACGCCTTCGAGAACGTCCGCGACAGCACGATGTTGTCGTATTCGTGCACAAGTGGCGTAAGGTCGACGTCGGGGTCGAAGTCGGCGTACGCGGCATCGACCAAAAGCAGTGGCGCAGCCTCCGCGCAACGCCGGACATCGTCAACCGCCATCGAGTTGCCGGTCGGGTTGTTCGGTGTGCAGAGAATCATCAGCTTCGTCTCCTTCGTCACCGCCCGCACGAGTCTCTCGACGTCGTAGGCGTACGAGCGCTCGTCGACCGAGAGCGGCACCTCGACGAGCCGGGCTTCGAGCGCCTCGAGACGTCGCCGGTAAACAGGCCAGGACGGCCGCGGCAGGATGACTTCGTCCCCTGCGCGTAAGAAGGTCCGCATTGTTGCCTCGATCAGTTCGGTCGACCCAGCGCCGAGCAGGACGCCCTCAGGCCCAACTGCGTAGCGCTCGGCGAGCGCCACACGCAGCGGCGGCACGGTCGCCGGCGAGAGGTTTGCGTCGTAGTACGCACACTCGAGGGCCTCTCGAACACGCGGCGACGGCCGCTCGGTGTTCTCGTTGGACGCGAGGCGGATCAGTGTCGGATCGGCGGCTGCGACGTCGAGGTGGGCGAGGTACTCGGCGTTCGAAGGCAGTTCGTTGGCGGCAGCAACTACGGGCGATCGCAGCCAGCCGGGCGACTCGGTTGTGGAAGCCATTTGCGTACCGTGCCGGCGCCCGTCAGAACCGGCACGCTCTCGCTCGTGGTGAGGGCACGTTCACAAGCGCTTGCGACGGCGAGCGTTAGCGCCGCGTCGCTTGGCGTGCAGAAGACGCACGACGGGTCAGCGGTCCTCACCGCTTCGAGGAACCGCGCGATCGTCCTCGTGAACGGGTGCTCGGCGCCGCGCGCCTGGATCTCACGGCCACGTGAAACGCCACGCAGCGAGAACTCGGGGTCGAGCGTGAGCTGGAGGGTTGCTTCGGTCGCAAGCACATCAACGGTGTAGATGCCGGGGAGGCCGTTACGAGTCCAGGCGACGGTGATCGTCCCTAATGCGCCGTTGACGAAGTGGAGGACGAGCGTTGCAGCGTCCTCGATGTCGCCGCGTTCGCCTTCGCCTTGCGCGAGCAGCACCTCCGAAGCTGCGGCCTCGACGCGCGCAACCTCGCCAGCAATCATCCGGACGAGATCGATCTGATGGCTGCCGCGCTCGAGGATGTTGCCGCCGCCGTCCTCCCGGGAAAGGAACCAGGGGCGGCTGCCTGTCGGCCCGATGCTCCGGCCAAGCACGAGGGATACGTCCTGCCCCCTCAAGGTCTCTACGAGGTCGTCGACCACTTCGGTCGCGTGCCACTGGTAGCCGATTGCACAGACGAGGCCGCTTCGGTCCGCAGTCGCGACAATCGCGTCCGCATCTTCACGGGCCCGCGCGATCGGCTTTTCGAGGAACACATGCACCCCCTGCTCGAGCGCGGCAACCGCCGGCTCGCGATGGGCCAGCGGTGGGGTGCAGACCCACAGCGCGTCCAATCGTTCGCGCTCGAGTAGGTCTTCCCACCGTTCGTACACCCGAGCGCCGGGCGGCGCGAGGCGCTCCGCACGGGCTCGCTGGAGGTCGCAGACCGCGGCCAATTCGACTCCTTCGAACTTCGTGAGCGCAGCGACGTGGTCTTTGGCGATCCAGCCCGCGCCGACCAAGCCGAGTCGAAGTGAGTTCACGCGCCCACACTACTGTCGGCGCTCGCCTCAGCGGCATAGGGTGCGCCCGTGGGCGGACGTCTCACGGGTCGAGTTGCGGTCGTCACCGGCGGCGCCTCAGGGCTCGGACGCGCCATCGCGCTGCGCTTCGCGGACGAGGGAGCGTCCGTCGTCGTCGGAGACGTCCGCCGCAACCCGCGCGAGGGTGGAACCTCGACCGAGGCGCTGATCGGCGACCGGGGGCTCTTCCTCGAGGCGGACATCTCGCGATGGCACGACATCGACCGGCTCGTCACATCCGCGATTGAGGGTTACGGTCGCTTGGACGTGATGGTCAACAACGCCGGCATAGCCGGTCGTCATTCCAAGCCGCTCCTCGAAACGGATGAGGCTGACTGGGACGCGATCATGGCGGTGAATCTGCGCGGCGTCTTTCTCGGTTGCAAGCGCGCCGTCGAAGCGATGATTGGCCAGGACCCGATCGGGGAGGTCCGGGGCCGTGTGATCAACATTCCGTCCCAGCACGGAATGGTCGGTCCACCGGGCCACGCTGCGTACGCTGCAAGCAAGGGCGGCGTCGTCAATTTGACCCGGCAGATCGCAGTCGACTACGGGCGGTACGGCGTGCTCGTCAACGCCGTTGCACCAGGCAAGATCTTGACTGGATCGCCGGAGCAACAGGATCCAGAAACCCTTGCTTATGCTCGCGCACGGACCCCGTTTCACCGCCTCGGCCGCCCTGACGACGTCGCAGGGGCAGCACTCTTTCTCGCCTCCGAAGACTCCGGTTACCTGTCCGGGGTCAACCTGCTCGTCGACGGGGGTTGGATGGCGTACTGAGGCAACGGCGGAACATTGAGCGCGGCTAGAGCCGTGTCCAGCTCAACGCCGTATGTGCCGTCGTCCGCCAGCACGACTTCGTAGTCGTTGCGGATGAACTCGGCCACGTGCTCGGCGACCTGCTCGAGCCACGCGGCGGCAACGTCGGGCTCCAGTTCCGCCGGCGGAAGCTGAATCGCACCGAACCCGCGCGATTGGAGTTCTGGCATCAGCAGCTCGAGCAGGGAATCCGCGACGACCGCGACACGACGCGAGCGGGGGTCGAGAGTCATCTACGAATGCGCGATCTGAACCGCTCGCAAAGTGGCCGAGACTCGATTACGGGGTCCCGCCCTTTAGGAGCGCCTCGACCCGCCGTTTCTCCTCGTCGCGATCGTAATCGGGAAACCAGTGGCGGATGCCGGTCGAGCGAGGGTACGGGAGCCCACGTTCGGCA
>DASWGR010000133.1:0-8774 GCA_036393535.1 Gaiellaceae bacterium
GTGACCACGCGGGGCACTGCGATGGAGGAGGTCGCGGACGGGGCGGCTGTTCTCGTTGATGCGCTCGATCCCGCGGAGATCGCAGCCGGCATCGAACGCGCGGCCACCGAGCGTGACACGCTCATCGCGCGCGGGCTTGAACGGGCACGCGCGTTTCGGTGGGATGACGTAGGCGCGGCGACCGTCGAGGTGTACCGGGAGGCCTCAGCATGAGGGACAGGCCGCTCGTGCTCGTCGACGCCGACGTGCTCGGACGCCGCCGCACCGGCGACGAGACATACGTCATGCAGTTGCTGCGTGAGCTTCCCGCAGTCGCCGAAGATCTTCGCATCGTGGCCGTGACGCGCGACCCGGAGCTCGTTCCCGAGGGAATCGAGCCGGTGCAGCTTCCCGCGCGCTCGCAGGAGCTGCGCATGGCAGTCACGCTCCCGCGACTGCTGCGGCGTCTCAGACCCGACGTCGCGCACTTCATCCATGCGCTACCGCTCCGTTGCCCTTGTCCTGCGGTTGTCACCGTGCAGGACCTTTCCTGGGAAAGAGATCCGAGCGTCTTCGGCTTCTGGGACCTCGCGACTTTCAAGGTCTTCGTGCGTCGCGCCGTGCGGAAGGCCGAGCGCGTCCTCGCGATCTCCGAGCGCACGAAACGCGATCTGATCGAGCTGTACAGGACGCCTGCTGACAAGGTCGTCGTCACGCCGCTCGCGCCCGATCCCGCGTTCGTGCCCGCCGGCGAGCACGATTCCTTTCTCCTCTTCGTCAGCGCGATCGAACCGCGGAAGCAGCCGCTGGCCGCGATCGACGCTGCGAACGCGGTCGGGCGTGAGCTCATCGTGGTCGGGCCGCCGAAGGACCAGGAGCTCGTGGCCGAGCTCCTGCGTCGTGGGGCGGACGTGCGCGGGTACGTCCCGAAGGAAGAGCTGGTGCGGCTGTACCAGCAGGCGGCGTGCCTGGTCTTCCCGTCGCGCTATGAAGGCTTCGGGCTTCCGGTCGTCGAGGCGATGGCGTGCGGGACGCCTGTCGTGGCCGCGCCTGAAAAGGCGATGCAGGAGGTCGCCGGCGACGCCGCGATCTTCACGGACGACCTCGCCGACGGCGTGCGCCGGGCGCTCGCAGATCGGGCGAGACTCTCAGCGGCCGGGCTCGAACGGGCCAAGCGGTTCTCGTGGCGTGAGACCGCGCGGATCACCGCCGACGTCTATCGGAGTGTGCTCGCGGCATGAAAGTGTCAGGTGTGTTCGTTGCCACGGGGCCCGGCGAGGCCGACCTGCTGCGCACCTCGCTCCCCGCGTTGCGTCCTCAGGTGGACGAGCTGGTCGTCGTCGCCAATGGCCCGGGGAGCCGGCCGGGGAAGTTTTCGGGCGACGCAGGTGTACTGGAGAACGATCACGCGCTCGGCTTCTCGGCCAACGTCAACAAGGGCATCGCCGCGACCAGTGGCGAGTACGTCGTGATCTCGAACCCGGATGCGGTCCCGGAACCGGACTGCGTGCTCGAGCTCGTCGCGTTTGCCGATGCGCATCCGCGCTGCGGCATCGTGGGGCCGAAGATGATCAATCCGGACGGCACGCTTCAGGCCTCTCGGCGCAGTTTCCCCACCCTCGGCGGAACCATTGTGCGGCGCACTCCGCTGCGGTCGCTCTTTCCACCGTTGCGCTGGCAGACGCGGCACTACCTCCTGGACGCGCCTGACGACGAGCCGCTGCAGGTGGACACGATGCTTGGGGCCTTCCTGCTCATGCGCCGAACGATGCTCGACGAGATTCACGGGTGGGACTCGGGATACAAGCTCTACGTGGAAGACATCGACCTCAGCTATCGGGCGATGAAGGCCGGCTGGGAGCGATGGTGGGTGCCGAGTGCCGTCGTCCACCACGAATATCAGGCCGTGATCGACAAGCACTTCTTCACGCGCCGGAACCTTTGGCACCTACAGGCAATGCTTCGCTTCCTGCGAAAACATCCGGAAAGGCTCTTCGTGCTGCGATGACGGGGGAGAAATACGACGCGCGGGCTGAGCGCTGGTCGGAGATCGCTTACGCGGATGCAGCGACCTACCTCGCCCACCGTGGAGAGCTTGTCGTAAACCTGGGACCACCGCTCGAACACGGCGACACCGTGCTGGATCTCGCCTGTGGCGACGCGGCCGCCGCGGAGTACTTGCCTGGTATGCGCTACGTGGGCCTGGATGCGAGCGCGGAGATGATCAAGGCCGCGAAACGGCGCGGACGCGACGTCGTGCTCGGCGACCTCAACGATTACGAGCCACCGGAGCCTGTCGCGGCTACCACATGCTTCCGCGCGATCTACTACGCGAAGGACCGCGTCGCCTTCCTCCGCCGCGTTGCCAGGTACACCGAGCGGAAGTTCGTCTTCGACCTGAACCCGCGGCAATTCCGCGTCGACGATGTGGGCGCCGACGTGCGCGCGGCAGGCTTCGATCAACTGGAGCTGCGTCCGTTCTTCTCGCCGCAGCACTTCTCGTTACCGCAACCGGTGGCGAGCGTGTTCTATGCGCTCGAGCGGAGCGGTCCGGTCGCACGGCTCCTACTCACCATGCGCTTCAGCTACTTGTGCGCCGCTTTCCGCGGTGGCAAGAACACGTAACTAACCTTCGCGCCCAGCTGGCGCCGATCCGACTGATCGGGCGACAGCTCGATGGGAACGAAGGTCGGAGTGATGGTCACCTCGACGCGGAAGCGTGGCCCTGGTGCGTTCAGCACGACGGGGATCTCTTCCTTGCTGTGGATATCGAACCGCTTCACATCGGTCGGCTTGCCCAGATGCGGCTGTTTGTCGTCACCGATGACCATTGGCCCGATCGCGACGGTGACGTGCCCCGTCTTGTTCGGCCCACCCCAGGCGGCGCGTGAGACGATGACACGAATTCGTCCAGCGCGATTGCCCTCGGTCGAATAGCGCGTGTAGGCGCTGAACGCGCCTGTCCAGCCGTCGGAGAACACGCCGACCACCGAGCCGCGGAGGCGCAACGGTGGGGCAACCTTGACCAGCCGCCACTTCTCCAGCCCGCCGCCGGCGCGATGGAGATGCGTGGCGACTGTCTTCCCGACGATCTCGATTCCCTCCTCTTCGACGACGTAGGGGTAGCCCGGGTCGTGTGAGAGCGCGCCGTCCGACGCGCCTTGATCCGGTGTCAGGAACGGACCGGGTCCTTGCGCAGTCCCGTCGAGACTCCAGACTGCTTTGATCGACCGGTTCCAGAACTCGAGCAGCCATTCGCCGTTCTGATCGCTCATCTGCTGGCCGATGTAGAGCGTCGCCGCTCCGCGCGTGGCGTCGTCGACCCAGGTGAACGGCGCACGGATGTTCTCCTCGAAACGGTCCGAAGCGCGGTTCGACGCCGAAGCAAAGGAGATCTCCGCCGTGAGATTCCATGCGACGACAGCCGCTCCAACCGCGACCACGAGCCAGCTCGCACCGCGGCCGATGAAGCGCGGCGCGAGCAGGAGGACGATGGAGAAGCCGAGCAGGGCGAGCAGTCCGATCTTCGCGCCTGTCGGATCGATCTGGAGGTATCGATTCCCCTGCTGCAAGATCGCGAGACCCGGGGCGTTGTAGGAGAAGTCCTGACCCATGTCGTACGGCGTGGTCAGGATCAGGACGAGGACGAAAGCCGACGAGGCTGCGAGCGCGATCGGGTGCAGGCGGCGACGCTCGAGCCAAAGCGCAGTGCCCGTGAATAGGAGTGGCGCGAGGTAGATGAGATTGCGCTCGTACGTGTAGGTGCCGAAGGTGATCGAAACGTACGTGGACTTCACCGCGGTGTAGAGGCCGAAGCTGATGACGGCAGCGAGCAGAACGCTGCGAAAGACGCGTAGCGCATACGACACGGGTTCGTCGGGTGTGCGCCAGAGGACTGCCAGTCCTGCCACCACGGGCAGCACTCCGAGGCCGATCGTCAACGCGCCCGCGGCGTCCAGGCCGAGATCGAGCATGCGACCCTTGTACAGGCGGGTCGCGTAATTCCACTGGAGCGACCGGTGGCCGAGCACCGCGCTGACGATCACGACCGCACCGACGACGAGGGTTACGAAGCCCACCCAGTCCCAGCTCGTCCAACCCCGGCGCCATCGGCAGGCGTCGTCGGATCGCCAGAGCAAGAAGATTCCGGCGAGCAGGAAGATCGCCGGGAGTATGGCGAGCTCGCCACGCACCAGTGGCGCGATCAGAGACGCGAGCACCGCACCGCCGATCCACCAGCGGGATGGTGTGATCAGCGCGCGGAGGATCAGGAAGAGCGCCAGCGTCGACCAGAAGTACGCAAACGGCTCCTCGACGATCATCGACGAGTACGCGACGGCGGGAATCGCGGCGGTCGCTGCCGCGACGAAGAGCGCGGGTCTGCGGCCGACGAGCAGTCGCGCGATCCCGTAGGCGGGAAAGACGGTCGCCGTCATCACGATCACGGTGAGGTACTTCACGGTTGCATATGCGGCATGGAGATTGTCGATCAGCCACGCCGGTGCGAGCACATAGGTCCAGAGCGTCGTGAAGGAGTAGGGCGCGCCGCGCCGCGCCGCGTGGCCGGTGTCGGCGATCGCGCGCGAGAGCTGTGTGAGCTCGAGTTCGTCGCCGAAGAGCCATGGCGTCTTGTGGGCCCAGGCCTGGATCATGTAGACGATCGCTAGCCAGAGAAAGATGCTGAGCAGCGGCACCGCCGCCAGGAGCCGGTCGGCGAGCGTGCGGTCAGCAGGCGCGGGACGCGCAGTCACGACGGTCATCCTGAGTTCAGTCGGCGGCCGCGCCGAGGACGGCGTGAGGATCGAGGTCGCTGTCGCGGCGGACGAAACGGCAGGGCACTTGCGCGAGCGCGCAGGCGTCGATGACCAGGCCGAGGCGTTCGCGTGGGGCGTCCGGAATCGTGACGAGCACGGTGTCGGGCTGCGCGCGTGCGAGGACGCCCTCGATCTCTCCGGTCCCCCCGAGCACGGGGACTCCCTGCAGTCGTCGCCGCGACAGTTGCGGATCGTCGTCCACAAAGCCGACCACCTGTTCCCCTGCCGTCTCGCGCAGCTCGCGCAGCAGGCTGCGGCCCCCGCGGCCGGCACCGACGATGAGCGTCCGGTGACGGTCGCTGCGTCCTGTGAGCGCGGAGACTCCGCGTACGAACGCACGCTCCCAGAAGCGCGAGGCGCCGACCAGCACCGTGCACACGAGCGCATCGATGATGAAGATGCTGCGTGGGAACGGGCCCCAGGTCTGGGTGGCATCGAGGATCAGGTACGCGACGACCTCCGACACCACGACCGCGGCGACGATGCTGGCCGCATCGCGCGCGCCTGCATATCGCCAGACGCCTCTGTAGAGGCCGAATGGGATGAACGCCAGGTAGCGGACGGCAAGCACGACGGCGATCGAGACGAGGAAGATGTGCCGCTGGTAGGGGCTGCCGTCGCCCTGCAGTCGCAGGTAGTACGCGACGGCGAAGGAGGCGCTGATCAGCGCGAAGTCGACGAGCGACTCGACGAGCCGACGCGGATTCGCAACGAATGTGCGCAGCCAGCCACGGTCAGCGGCGACGCCCGGCGTCCGTTCCACGTCGGAGAGCACGCTCGCAAACTGGACGAGCAGCGCGAAAGTGAGCAGCACCCCGATCAGCGTGAACCAGGCGTTGTCGAGCACCGCGTAGAAGAGGCTGGTCGCCCCTAGCGCGGCGGAGATCACGGCGAGCAGGACGACGGCGCGCTTCTCCGAGAGACCGTGATAGACGAGACGGTGTGAGGTGTGGTCGCGTCCACCCTGATAGACGGGGCGGCCGTCGAGCAGGCGCCCGATCGTGACCAGCGTCGTGTCGAGGATGGGGACCGCGAGCACGAGGATCGGCAGCAGCAGTGTTGCGACCGTCGTGCCGGCCACCTTCCAGCTCGCGGTCAGGCCGAGCGCGCCCAGCGCGAAGCCCAGCGGCTGGCTGCCCGAGTCGCCCATGAACACCGCCGCCGTCTTGCCCAGCCGCAGGTTGAAAGGGAGAAAGCCCGCGCAGGCGAAGGCCAGCGCCAGCGCGAGCGCCAGCACGGCGTGGTTCTTGTGCACCGTGACGGCGTCGACGGCGAAGAACGTCGCCGCAATCCCTGCCAGCGTCGCCGCAAGCCCGTCCATGTTGTCGAGCAGGTTGAAGGCGTTCGTCAGCCCGACGAGCCAGACGAGTGCGACGACTCCGGCCAGGAAGTCGTTCGAGATCAAGCCGGAGATCGTCAGCCCGTTGAAGATCACCAGGCCGGCCGCCGCGAACTGCGCGGCGAGCTTCGGGATCGGGCCGAGCGAGAAGAGATCGTCCAGCAGCCCTGCCACGAAGAGGATCGCGCACCCGCCCAGGATTGCCAGGATCTCCCGGCTCGCCGGGGCCGCGCCGACCGCGATGGCGACGCCGACTCCGGTGAAGAGGCCGGCGACGATCCCGATCCCACCGAACATCGGCGTCGTCCGCTCGTGCCAGCGGTCCTCACGCGGGGTCGCCGCGAGGCGGGTTGCGAGCGGGGTGCGAAGCAGCAGCCAGATGGCCGCGGCCGCGGCGGGAAATGCAGCGATCGCCGCGAGCACCTTCACGGAGTTGAAGCGTAACGAAGGGCTGTAAGCACCATGTGAGGCCGCCTCTAGACTAGGCCGCGCCCATGACGACGGTATACGGGGATCTCGTCCGCTACCGCGAGCTGTTCGGGAACCTCTTTCGCCGGGACGTGCAGGCGAAATACCGCGGCTCGCTCCTCGGCCTGGCCTGGACGCTCGCGAATCCCGTCCTGCTCATGGCCGTCTACCTGCTCGTGTTCTCGGTTCTCTGGAAGACGCCGTTCGGGTCGGAAGGACACTACGCGCTCTTCCTGCTCGTCGGCCTGTCGGCCTGGATCTTCTTCGCCACCTCCGTGCAGGCCGCGTCCAGGTCGATGCTCGACAACGCCAATCTCATTCGGAAGACGCGTTTCCCGCGACAGCTGTTGCCGCTCTCCGTCGTCGCGACGCACCTGATCAGCTTCGGCGTCATGCTCGTCGTCCTGCTGGCGGTGAACTTTGCGCTGCTGCCGCGCGTTCGAGCAACCGAGTGGCTGGCGCTGCCGCTCGGGCTCGCGGTCGTGGCGGTCACGTGCGGCCTCGCGCTCGCGATCGCGTCGCTGAACGTGTTGTTCCGCGACCTCGAGTTCCTGGTCTCGGCGCTGCTGCTACCGCTCTTCTTCCTCACGCCCGTGCTCTATCCGCTCAATAATTCGCAGATCGCGCGGCGCGACTGGGTCGTCGACCTCATCCACTGGGGGAACCCCTTGTCGCCTCTGATCGAGGCGCTGCGGGATCCCCTGTTCTACGGCCGGTTGCCCGGGCTCGGGGACACCATCTACACGGTCGTCGCCGCTGTCCTCGCTCTCGCGCTCGGCGCCTTCGTCTTCAACGGCGTCGACGACCAGATCGCAGTCGAAGTCTGATCCGGGCGTCGTAGACCCAGGGCTCGTCCCCTTGCGGCTGCCACGCCGGCAGGCCGGCGACCTCGGTGTTCGGTTCGAGCGGTGGGAGCAAGGAAGGTAGGACCAGGGGATGCGCGAACGCGGGATTGCGCCCGCCGCCCGGCGCATACGGCTCGAGCTCTGCGGACGGCCGCCACGCATCGATCGACCCGCCGACCGCTGCGTATCCCTCCGTGTGCGCCGCATAGACCCGCTCCTCCCAGTCCGGGTCGAGGTCGGCGTTCGGGGGAAGGTGGGCACGTGCCGCTGCAGCATCGCGAGGCGCCACCTCGACGTCGAGCTGCGGGGAATAGTTGCCGAGCTCGGCGAGCCAGAAGCGCTTCTCGTCCACGAGATCGAAGGCGAGCTGGTACGGGCCGGGCGGGATCGGACCGCGGAGGTCGAGCTCTCGTTCGATGCGCTCGCCGGGTGCGGCGCTCACCTCGTAGCGGAGGCCGTCCCAGAGGATCGGGTTGCCTCGGTCGTCCAGCCAGTGGTACGAGAGGTTCAGGCCGCGCCAGGGCGCCGTGCCGGCATTCTCGAGGGCGACCCGTGCATGGGTCAGCGCTCCCGCCTGCGGCGGGTCCAGCTCGTAGCCGAGCCAGCGCACCGCGAGCGGGCCGGCAGGAACGGGATGGTCACCGACGGCTTCCAGAGCCGGACTAGCCTACGTGGCGTGGGACCGCTTCTCGTAAGGGCGTGCCGTCGGGAGCCGGTTGAGCGCACGCCTGTCTGGTTCATGCGCCAGGCCGGCCGTTCGCTGCCGGAGTACCGCGAGCTGCGCAAACGTTACGGGCTCTTCGACATCGTCGCTGAGCCTGAGCTCTGCGCCGAGGTGACGCTGCAGCCCGTTCGCCGTCACGACGTCGATGCCGCGGTGATGTTCACGGACATCATGTTCCCCGTCCTCGGCATGGGTGTCGAGGTCGACCTCGTCGAGAACGTCGGCCCCGTGATCGCCGAGCCGATCCGCACCCGCGCCGACGTGGATCGCCTTGTCGTCCCCGAGCCGGAGGAATCCGTGCCGACGATCCTCGAGGCCGTGCGGCTCGTCCGTGCAGCACTGCGTGACGACCAGGCCGTCATCGGATTCTGCGGCGGGCCGTTCACCGTCGCCGGCTACCTGATCGAGGGGAAGCCGAGTCGCGAGTTCGCGACCGTCAAGGCGATGATGTATCGCGAGCCGGACACGTGGCACGCGCTGATGGACAAGCTCGCAAATACGTTCGTGCGCTACGTCGCGGCGAAGGCGCGCGCGGGGGCCGACGTCATTCAGGTCTTCGACTCGTGGGTCGGTGCGCTGTCGCCGTCGGATTACGAAGAGTTCGT
>DASWGR010000134.1:0-19743 GCA_036393535.1 Gaiellaceae bacterium
CACGTTGAGCGCGAGCGCGAGCGACACGGACGGCTCCGGCCTCAACTCGGTCGGCTTCGAGCGCCGGCCGGCCGGCGGCGGTTCATGGACAACGATCTCGACCGATGGCAGCTCGCCGTACTCGGTCTCCTTCGACACGACAAGCGTCGCCGACGGCCTCTACGACTTCCGCGCGGTGGCGACCGACAACGCCGGGAACTCCGAGGCGTCCCCGGCCGTCGTCGCCAATCGCCGCATCGACAACACCGCGCCCAGCGCCACGATGCTGAGCCCCGGCAACCCCGTCGGCGGCCTAGTCACGCTGACGTCGAACACGAGCGATACGGGCGGCTCCGGCATCGCGACCGTCGCGTACGAGCGCGCGCCGAACGGCGGAAGCTTCAACAGCCAGTCCGCGTCCTGGGATACGACGCTCGTCGCCGACGGCCTCTACGAACTCCGAGTCGTCGCGACCGACGTCGCCGGCAACACCACGACGTCGACCACCGTCACGACACGCGTCGATAACACCCCGCCCGCGCTGACCTTCTCGAGCCCGGCCACCGGGACGATCGTCAGCGGCACTGTCAACCTTGTCGGCAGCGCCACCGACGCTTCGCCCGCGAGCCCGCCGCTTACGTTCGCGTACAAGCTGGCCAGCGATCCGCCGAGCGCGTACGCGGCGACCGGTGCGTCGTGGAATACCGTAACGCTGCCGGACGGCGACGGGCTCTACGACCTCCGCGCAAGCGCGACCGACGACGCAGGCAACGCGGCGAGTGTTGAGAACACGAGTATCCGCGTCGACAACGCGCCGCCGACGGTCTCGATCACCGCACCGCCCGCGGCCATCAACGGCTCCCTTCCGAGCCCGACCACCTTCGCGGCAAACGCAAGCGACCCGGCAGGCAGCGGCGTGGCCCAGGTGCAGTTCTTCGAGTGTTCCGACCAGAGCAACGACTGCGCGACCGGCGTGTGGAACCCGCTCGGCACAGTCCCGGCGCCCGGCCCCTACAGCGTCTCCTGGTCGATCCCGGCAGCGGACGGGAACCACGCGCTCGCCGCGGTCGCGACCGACAACGCAGGGCATCCGGCAACGGCGATCCGGAACGTCGACGTCGACCGGACGGCGCCGAGCACGACCATCCTGACCAAGCCGTCCGATCCGTCCAACGCCGCCGTTCCGTCCTTCACATTCGACTCGAGCGAGTCCGGCTCGACGTTTGAGTGCAGCGTCGACGGCGGCGCGTTCGCGCCGTGCACGAGCCCGCACAACGTCGCTGGCCTCAGCGACAACGACCACACCTTCGACGTCCGGGCGACGGACGCGGCCGGCAACACCGACGCGACGCCGGCTACGTGGACCTGGCATCGCGACACGAACGATCCGACCGGCACGCTGAACAACCCCGGGGCCAACATCCGGCAGACGGCCACGCTCACCTCGACCGAGACGGACCCGCCGGCAAACGGCTATGCGTCCGGGCTCCAGTCGGTCACGTACGAGTACTCCGCGAACGGGACGACGTGGGCTGCCATCGGCACCCTCAACTCGGCACCGTTCGACACGATCCTCTGGAACACCACCGGAGTCACCGACGGCGTCTATCAGCTCCGCGTTGTCGTGCTCGACGTCGCCGGTAACACGACGACGTCCTCCACGGTGCCGAACGTCCGGATCGACAACACGGTGCCGACGACGAGTCAGAACGACCCGGGCCAGTACCTGCGCGCAACGAAGACGCTCACCGGCTCGGCAGCCGACTCCGGCTCGGGCATCGACCATGTCGACTTCCAGCGCGCTCCCACGGGTAGTGGCTCGTGGACGACGATCGCAACGGACTCGACGCCGGTCGACGGGTTCCAGGTCAGCTTCGACACGACGACCGTGCCCGACGGTCACTACGACTTCCGGACTGTTGCGTACGACGTCGCGGGGAACCAGGCCGCGGCCACGCCGGTCACCGACCGTCTCGTCGACAACACCGTGCCGACCGCGTCCATCAACAGTCCTGGGCCGTATCTGCGCGGCGCCGTCAACCTCACGTCTTCCACCGGCGATCCGGGCGGCTCGAACGCCTCCGGCGTCGTGACGGTCGCCTACGAGTACTCGACGGACGGCGGCGGCACCTGGCAGTCGACCGGCGCGACCTTCAACTCGAGCGCTGTCCCCGACGGGAATGTCGATCTGCACGTCGTGGCCACGGATGCGGCCGGCAACACCACGACCTCTGCGGCGGTCACGAGCCTCGCGGACAACACGAAGCCCGCTACGACGGACAACGCTCCGAGCGGCTGGCAATCCAGCCCGGTCACCGTCACGTTCACCGCCAACGACGGAGGCTCCGGCGTCAATGTCACCGAGTACAGCATCGACGGCAATCCGTCCTACACCGTCGGCACGAGCGTCGTCATCCCGGCCCCGGCCGACGGCTCGAACGATGGCGCACACACCATCGCCTACTTCTCGGCGGACAACGCCGGCAACATCGAGACGATCAAGAGCACGACCGTGTTGATCGACGCGACGCCGCCGGCCTGCCCGTCCTGCTCGGCCGCCGACTACCTGCGGGGAACGGTCACGCTCAGCGCCGACCCGAGCAGCGGCGGGTCCGGCATCAAGTCCGTCGCCTTCGAGTACACAGACGCCGGCGGCTCGACCTGGACAACGATCGGCACCGACACCACCGGCCCCGGCCCGTATACGGCCGACTGGGATACGACGCTTGTGCCCGACGGCCATTACGACCTGCGCATCCAGATCACGGACAACGCGAACAACGTCACGACGGCGAACCTGTCTGACAAGGTTGTCGACAACACGGCGCCGGACGTCTCGCTGGTGGGCGCACCCACCGAGGGCCAGCTCGTATCCGGGACGATCGCGATCGCCGCGTCGGCTTCCGACGCCACTTCGCCGGTGGCCTCGGTCAAGTTCTTCGTGAACGGCTCGCTCTTGGGTACGGACACGACCGCCCCGTTCTCGCTCAACTGGAACACGACAACCGGCTCCGACGGCGCGGCGACGATCCAGATCGTCGTCGAGGACATGGCCGGCAACACCACAACCTCGCCGGTGCGCAACGTCTCCGTCGACAACGTCGACCCGACACCGACGCTCGCGGATCCGGGTCAGTACCTCAACGGAACCGTCTCGCTGTCGGCCTCGTCCGATCCGGATACGACCCAGGTCGACTTCGAGCGGCGCCCGGCAGGCGGCGGCCCGTGGGTGACGATCGCAAGCGACACGACGACCCCGTGGGGCACGTCGCTCGACACCACTGCACTCGCCGACGGTCTCTACGACTTCCGGGTGATCGCCACCGACCAGACGGGCCACACGGGTACGAGCCCGATCCGGGCCAACGTCCGCGTCGACAACTCCGCACCTGCGGGCTCGCTGACGACACCGGCGAACGGCGCTACCGTGGGCGGCACGAGCGTCGCGCTCAGCGGTTCCTACTCCGACAGCGGATCCGGCGTCGCCTCGGTGCGCTACGAGCTCCGCCCGACCGGCGCCGGCTCATGGACGACGATCGCGACCGCGACCGGCGCACCGTTCAGTGCGAGCTGGAATGCGACGACCGTCTCGTCGGGCAGCTACGACCTTCAGCCGGTCATCACCGACAACGCCGGCAACACCTTCACGGGTCCCATGCGCACGATCACAGTGGACGTGAGTGCGCCGACCGTGGTTCTCACCAATCCGGGCGCCACGATCTCCGGCTCGGTCACCCTCAACGCGACGGTCACCGGCTCGGGCGCAACGCAGGTCGTGTTCGCGGCCACGCCGGCCGGCGGAGCTTCCTGGTCGTCGCTCGGAACGGACACGAGCTCCCCGTGGAGCACAACGTTCGACTCCTCTCAGCTTCAGGACGGGGTCTATGACCTGCGTGCAACCGTCTCCGACAACCTCGGCAACACCTCCGCCGACGTCGTCACCGCGATCCGCATCGACAACACCGCCCCGCGCCTCGTCTCGTCGACGCCCGGCGAAGGCACGACGGTGCCCTCGGCAAACGCGATCGGCCTCGTCACGAGCGAACCTGCTACCCCCGTCGGCGTGACGCTCGACGGCAACGCGACCGTTGCGCCGATCGTGAATGGCACGAACATCGACTACGGCACCGGCACGCTCGGCCCCGGCCCGCACACGCTCGCCGGCGAGCTCCAGGATTCCTCCGGGAAGAAGGCGCCGTTCCTCGTCCACTTCACGGTGTGGATCGCGTCGAGCTCAATCGCGCCTCCGGTTGACAAGAACACGACGGCCGGCTCGGCGACAACGGTGCAGTCGGCAGACGGCTGGGCCTCGGCGACGATGCCGGCGGGCGACTGGTCCTCGTCCAGCGGAGACTGGATCGTCCTGCGCATCACGCCGATGGCTCCGCCCACCGGACTGACGAACGGCTTCGGCGCAGGCCCTGAGACAATCGACGTAACCGCGCGCTGGGCACTCGCAGGCACGGAGGTCCATCAGTTCACCCGGCCGATCAGCATCCTGATGCGCTCCACCGAGAAGGGTCTCGTCCCTGCGACGTTCGAGGACGGCCACTGGCGCGTCCTCGCGCGCGTCCCGTCCGCAGGCACGCTGCCCACCGGCTGGGAGGACGGCTTCTACACCGACGCTGGCGGCTTCCACATCCTGACGATGCACCTCTCCGTCTTCGGGCTTCTGCGTGACCTCGAGGCTCCGAACCCGCCGCAGAACGTGCGTGGGTTCCTCGGCCCGGCCGGTCTGATCCTCCGCTGGACGCCGGGCTCGGACAACAGCGGCACCTACGACTTCGTCACTCTGTTCTCTGACTCGACCGACGCGGGCCATTTCGGCGTCGACGTCACCGCCGCGAGCGTCGGCGCATGGTCGGCCGGCGACCCGCGCATCTTCCGGCTGAAGGAGACCGACCTCGCCGGCAACGAGAGCTCCCTGACACAGCCGCTGCGCCCCGTGCCGTCGCTGATCGGCAAGACGCCCGACCAGGCAGCCGCTCTCCTCGCGCCGCTCGGCCTGAAGATCGGCAGCACCACGACAGGCGGTACCGGCCCGGCAGGCACCATCACCGGCCCGGCGGGTCTCGTCCTCGTAGAGGCAGGCTCCGCCATCGATGTGACCGTCTCCCCGGGCAGCGGATCGACTCGGCTCGTGTTGAAGGTGACCACGGCGGCGAGGGTCAAGCCGGCCGTGCGGAAGAAGAGCATCGCGGCTCGGGTCTCCGTGACGCGGGCGGCCCGCGTGACCGCGGAGCTGTTCAGCCCACGCCACGTGAAGCTGTACACCTGGCGCTTCTCGCTCGGGGCCGGCCGCTCGATCGTGAAGCTCCACGTCCCGCACCAGGTAAGCCGAACCGGCGTCTACACGATGCGCTGGACTGCGCGCTCCGGTCGCGACGCGACCTCCCGCAAGATCACGATCCGGCTCGTGGGTGCGGGCAATGTGCAGGTCGCACCGGTTCAGGTCCTGCTGGCCGGGCCTGCAGCTCGCAGCATCGGCGGGAAGTTCCCGACGCGGAAGCTCGTGACCGCCTCGGCGATCGAGCCGACGTTCGACGCCGCAGCCAACCGGCGCACCGAAGTGCGCGTGATCGTGGTCGACGTCGACGCATTCGGCGTCTCTCTCATCCGTGATCTGCACGCCGTGTTCCCCTCGACGAAGATCGTCGCCCTCACGTCGAGCCCGCGGCAAATGATCGCGTCTTTGAAGGCCGGCGCTGTCATCGCCCTCCCTCGTGCGACGCCGGCTTCGGTCCTCACGCGCGTGATCACCAGACTCCTGGCGAAGCCGGTCAAGCCCAAGCCCGCCAAAGTGCTGCGGCCGCGGGCGCACCAGACTTCCGGCAACACGCGGCACTAACCGAGCGAATCCGCGCCTTCCCTCGCGCGTGTTCGCGCTTCAGCCGCCCGGTTTCCAGAGCGGTTCTTCGCGGCCGGCGTCTGCATTCGCAGTCCGCGCCGCAATGAACAGGAAGTCCGACAGTCTGTTGAGGTAGGCGAGCACGAGCGGGTTGATGCCGTTCTGTTCGTTGGCTGCCAGCGCGTCGCGCTCTGCACGGCGGCACGTCGTCCGCGCGACGTGGAGTCGGGCGGCCGCCTCGGTCCCGCCGGGCAGGATGAAGCTCTTGAGCATCGGGAGGTCCGCGTTCAGCTCGTCGCAGAGCTGTTCCAGACGATCCACTGCGGCTTGCTCCACGCGGAGCCGGTCCGTGACCCCGAACGGAACGGAGAGATCGGCGCCGACGTCGAAGAGTTCGTTCTGGATCCGATTCAGCGGTTCGCGCAGACGATCCGGGAGGTCTGGATCCGCCAGGACGACCCCGAGCGTCGCATTCAACTCGTCGACCGTGCCGAATGCGCCGATGCGGCAGTCGAGCTTCGGCACGCGTGAGCCGTCGCCGAGCGACGTCTCCCCCTCGTCACCCGCCCTCGTGTAGATGCGGGTGAGCCGAACGGGCTCGTCGCGGCGACGCGAGCTCAAACGACGCTCCGGACACTTGGCACGAATTCGGCACCCATGGGTGCGCCGGACGCCGGTATCGTCGATTGCAGTGGGTGGTGGGTGAAAACCCCCACCCGGGTGGGGACGCGCGCGCGCGTGTACAGCAAAGACACCGTCAGCGCACCACCAGGGATCGTTCCGTCATGCCGAGGATGCCGCGCGCGATCACGAGACGTTGGATCTCGCTGGTCCCTTCATAGATCTCGGTGATCTTCGCGTCGCGGTAGTAGCGCTCCACCGGAAACTCCTTGGTATAGCCGTACCCGCCGAGGATCTGGATCGCTTCTGCAGTCTGCCGCCTGGCCATCTCCGACGCGAACAGCTTGGCCTTTGCTCCCTCCTCTGTGTGCCGCCGGCCCTGCTGCTTCAACCAGGCCGCCCGGTACACGAGCAGGCGCGCAGCGTCGATCTCCATCGACATGTCCGCGAGCTTGTGCTGGATCGCCTGGAAGTCGGCGATGCGATGGCCGAACGCGCGCCGCTCGGCGGCGTACTCGCGCGCGACCTCGTACCCGGCCTGAGCGATTCCAAGCGCCTGCGCGGCAATGCCGATGCGTCCCCCGTCTAGCGTGCCCATCGCAACGCGGAAGCCACGGTTCTCCTCGTGGAGCAGGCGGTCGCGACCGACCTGCGCGCCCTCGATCACGATGTCGTTCGTCGCGGAGGAGTTGAGCCCGAGCTTCTCCTCGTCGCGGGTCACGCGCACGTGCTCCGCGTCGAGGATGAACGCGCTCACGCCTCGGGCGCCGGCGGTGTCGGCGTCGGTGCGTGCGAACAAGATGAATGTTCCAGCATGTCGGCCGTTCGTGATCCATTGCTTCGCGCCGGTGATCTTCCAGCCATCACCGGTCGCCTCGGCTTTCGTGCGGAGAGCCCCGGCATCAGAACCGGCCTCCGCCTCCGTGAGCGCAAAGGCGCCGAGCTGTTCGCCACGTGCGAGCGGCGGAACGAATCGTGACTTCTGCTCGTCGGTGCCGTAGGCGAGGATGGGAAGCGTCGCCGCACTCGTGTGTACGGCCACGGTCACGCCGACGCCCGCATCCGCGCGGGACAGCTCTTCGAGCACCAGGATGTAAGAGAGGAAGTCCGCGCCCGCTCCGCCGTACTCCTCAGGGACGCAAGCACCCATCAGGCCCAACTCGGCGAGCTTCCCGAAGAGCTCGCGTGGAAAGTGATGCTCTCGGTCCCATTGAGACGCATGCGGATCGATCTCCGCCCTCGCAAACTCCCGCGCGAGCGCCTGAATTTCCCGCTGATCCTGCGTGAGGTCGAAGTCCACTTCGCACGCGATGATACGTGGCCGGTTTTGTGGGCAGCCGCCGCCCGAATGGTCGGGTGCTTCTATGCGGCGGCGAGCTCGCGGCGGATTTCGCGCAGCTCCCGCTCGGCGGTGACGAAAGCATCGACCACATCGGGATCGAACTGCCGTTTTTGCTGCGCGAGGATCTCTGTGCGCGCTGCGCTCCAGCTCATGGCGCGACGGTAGGGCCGATTGCTCGTCATGGCGTCGAGCGCATCGGCGACGGCGAAGATGCGCGCGCCGAGAGGGATCTCTTCGCGGACGAGGCCGTCGGGATATCCACGCCCGTCCCAGCGCTCGTGGTGCGAGCGGACGATCTTGAGGCCGTCGCCCTTGAGGAACACGACGCCGGAAAGCATTGCCTCACCGAGAACGGTGTGCGTCTCCATCTTGCGTCGCTCGGCCGGGCTGAGCGGGCCGGGCTTCTGCAGGATCCCATCCGGGATGCCGATCTTGCCGACGTCATGGAGGAGGAATCCGTACGGCGTGCTCTGGTCGCGCACCACTGCCGCCTGTCCGACTGCGTCGGCGAGCGCCGACGCGTAGCTCTGGACACGTTGCGAGTGCGCACGCGTGCCCGTGTCCTTCGACTCCAGCGCGCTCGCGAGCGCCGAAACCGTCTGGAGATACGCGCTCTGCAAGAGCTCGCGTTGGCCGCGCTCGACCTCGAGCATGTGCCTCAAGTCTCGCGCGTAGAGCAGCAGTTCCTCGTCCGGGCCCCGGGTCCGCTTCTTCGTGGCCCGGAACGGAATGCCGAACATGCCGCCCGCCAGTCGTTCCGCGATGGCAAGCAGCTCGAGCGGGCTGAACGGCTTGCGCACGATCGCATCGGCGCCGGCCTTCTTCGCGGCCGCGTCGGTGCCGCCCTCCGAGCCGGTCAAGAGCATGATCGGGATGTCGCGAGTCCTCGGTGCGGCCTTGAGCTCGGCACAGAGCTCGAGCCCGGTAGTGCCGGGCATGTTGATGTCGAGCACGATCACGTCCGGACGGGCACTGCGGATCTTCCGTCGGGCAGCGGCGGCATCTTCGGCTTCGACAACGGCGACGTCGGCAACCTCGAACGTCGTCTTCAGGAGAGTGCGAAGCGCAGGATCGTCGTCGACCAGCAGAATCCGCAACGCGCGGTGCCTTCCTTTCCCCAGAAAACCTGAGTGCTTTTTTCGGCAGCCGGCTCGCAAGACTTGAGCCTCGTTAAGAGAGACCGCCCCACCGGCGAAAACCCTGCGCACCGAAGTTTTATGGGTTTCTACGAGTACTCGTAGAACCCTGAGCCGCTCTTTCGGCCGAGTTTCCCGGCCCCGACGAGCTCCCGCAGCAGCGGGCAGGGTGCGTAGCGGTCGTCCCCGAGGCCCTCCTGCAGCACCTCCATGATCGCGACGCAGGTGTCGAGGCCGATCAGATCCGCAAGCGCCAGCGGCCCCAGCGGATGGGCGAACCCGAGCTTCGCGATCGTGTCGATCGCCTCCGCCTCGGCGACGCGGTCGTGGAGCGCCCAGACCGCCTCGTTGATGAACGGCATCAGGATGCGATTCGAGACGAAGCCCGGAAAGTCGTTCGCAACAGCAGGCGTCTTACCCAGTTCGCGCGCCAGCCCAGTGATGGCTGCGGCGGTCTCGTCGGAGGTGTCGCGGCCGCGGATGATCTCGACGAGCTTCAAGACGGGAACCGGGTTGAAGAAGTGCATTCCGATCACCTTGTCGGGACGTCGGGTCGCAGCAGCCAGCGAGCCGATCGGGATGGAAGACGTGTTCGAGGCGAGCACCGAGTCCGGAGGCAACTCGGCATCGGCCCGCCGGAAGATCTCCTCCTTCACCTCGGCGTCCTCGATCACGGCTTCGATCATCAGGTCGGCAGGCACGAGATCGTCTACGGCTGCGATGCGGGCAAGCACCTCCAGCGCAGGGGGACCGCCTTTTTCCTCGAGCCTGCCGAGGCTCTTGCGCATCGCTTCGAGCGCGCGGTCGGTTGCGCCGGGCTGTGCGTCGTGCAGCGACACGCGGCGCCCGGATGCCGCAACGACCTGGGCGATACCACCGCCCATCTGCCCTGCTCCTACGACCAGGACGTGCCCGAACTTCATGTCTGCGAGCCTACGCGGCTAGGAACGAGGGCGGCGTCTGATGATGAAGAGACCGAACGGCAGGAGCAGGATCAGCGGCAGGAAGAAAACGTGGCCGCTCGAGAGGACGTAGACGAGTACTGCGACCGCAACTCCGGCGAGCAGCACGACGAGCGTCAGCGGCATGGCAGTCGTGTCACCACGTCGTTCCCTACACCTCGAGCAGCAGCGCGTCTCCCTGGCCGCCGCCCGAGCAGATTGCCGCCAGGCCCAGGCCGCCGCCGTTCCGCCGCAACTCGTAGATCATCGTGCCGAGAATGCGCGCGCCCGAGGCGCCGATCGGGTGGCCGAGCGCGACCGCCCCGCCGTTCACGTTCACCTTCTCAGGGTCGACGTCGAGCATCTTGGCCGAGTTGAGCACCACTGACGAGAAAGCCTCGTTGAGCTCGACGCGCTCGACATCGCCGATCTTCTTGCCGGCTTTTGCGAGCGCCGCAATTCCGGCCTTCGCGGGCGTGCGCGCCAGGTATGCGAAGTCGTCGGCCACGTATGCCTGCGAGATGATCGTCGCGAGCACCTCGAGCCCGCGCTTGCGGGCAAACTCTTCGCTCGTCACCACGAGCGCACCCGCTCCGTCGTTCACGCCCGGCGCATTGCCGGCGGTCGTCGTCCCTTCCGGATCGAACACCGGCCGCAGCCTGGCGAGCTTCTCGTAGGACGTATCTCGGCGCGGGCCCTCGTCGACGGCGAACTCGCCGACAGGGACGATCTCTTCCCGGAATTTCCCCTCGTCGATTGCGCTCACTGCGCGCTCGTGCGAGCGGAGCGCCCACCGGTCCTGGTCCTCGCGCGAGATACCGAGCTCTCGCGAGACGAATGACGCCTGCTCGACCATGTGCTTGTTGTCGAACGTTGACGTGAGCCCGTCATGCGTCATCAGGTCGATCAGCGTCCCGTCCCCGAGCTTGTAGCCGAACCGTGCCTTCTTGAGGATGTACGGCGCGTTCGACATCGATTCCATTCCGCCCGCGACGACGACCTGGTGATCGCCGGCCCGAATCATCTGATCCGCGATCTCGACGGCACGGATCGAGGACGCGCAAACCTTGTTGATCGTGTCCGACCCGATCTCGATCGGCAGTCCTGCGCCGATCGAAGCCTGCCGCGCAGGCGCCTGGCCGGCGCCCCCTTGGAGAACCTGGCCCATGACCACGTACTCCACCTCGTCGTTCTCGACACCGGCTCGGTCGAGCGCGGCGCGGATGGCGATCGCACCGAGCTCTGTCGCTTCTCTGTGGACAAGCGAGCCGCCGAGCTTGCCGAACGGGGTTCGAACTGCAGAGACGATGACGGAACGTGCCATGGTCCGAGCGTACCAATAGGGTTGAGGTGTGCCGAGTCAGCACACGACGGTCAAACGACACCCCGAGCGCGGTGCCTACGACCGCGCGACCATCGACCCGATTCTGGACGAAGCGTTGATCTGCCATCTCGGCTTTATCGTCGACGGCCGGCCGTTCGTGATCCCGACGATTCACGTCCGCGACGGCGACACTCTGTACGTCCACGGCTCGCCGGGAAGTCGAATGCTCAGTGCGGCGATGGAAGGCGTCGACATCTGTGTGACGGTGACGCTCCTGGACGGGCTCGTGCTTGCGCGCTCGGTCTACAACCACTCCATGAACTACCGCTCGGTCGTCGTCCTCGGCCGCGCCCGCGAGGTGACCGACCCCGACGAGAAACTCAGGGCGATGCAGCGTGTCGTCGAGCACGTCGTTCCGGGGCGCTGGAAGGACGCACGCCAGCCCAACGACGGGGAGATCAAAGGGACGACGATCCTTGCGCTGTCGCTGGACGAGGCGTCCGCGAAAATCCGCAGCGGCCCGCCGACCGACGACGATGCCGACCTCGCGCTCCCGGTCTGGGCCGGGGTGATCCCGCTCGGGATCGAGCCTGCGGATCCGGTGCCGGACTCAGGCGTCGACGGCCCGCCGCCGGCCTACGCAGCCGACTACGACCGCTTGACCTAGGCCTGCGCGGTCCCTACCCTGAGACGACGATGACTCCCGCAACTCGCATCTGGGCCTGGCGCTGCGAGCGGAGCGGGAGCCTGCGCCTGCGCTGACCTAGGCCAGAACAGCCCGTTCCGCTCAACCAGACCTTCCGCCGGAAGGTCTTTTTGCGTGCCCGTCCATTCAATGGAGACTTCGAGATGACCATCGCACCCGACATCAACACAGATCTCGTCACCCCGCTCGGCGCCTATGTGCGGCTGCGCCGCGAAGGCCGTGCGGCCTTCTTGCTCGAGTCCGTGGAACGTGGACGGCTCGGCCGTCACTCGCTCGTCGGCTGCGGCTCGCGCCTCTGCTACCTCAACGAGGCAGAGGCGTGCGGGGAACCGGTGGTCGGCTACCTCGCGTACGACTACGCCGCACGGCTGGAGCCGACCGTGCCCCTTCCCGACGATGGCACGGGCCTGCCGGAGAGCCGGTTCCTCGTTGCGGACGTCCTGATCCGATTCGACCATGCCCTCGGCACCGCAGAGGTGATTCGCGGCGATGCCGGCTCCTTGTCGTCGCTGCTTGCGCAGCCGGTCCCGGGCCTGCCTCCGCCGGAAGGAAAGCGCGGCTCCGCGCGACGCACTCCGGACCAGCTGGACTACGAGACATCGGTGCGCGCGGCCAAGGAATACATCCGCGCGGGGGACGCGTTCCAGATCGTGCTCTCGCAACGAGCGGAGCGACCCACGTCGGCTTCGGCGCTGGAGCTGTACCGCGCGTTGCGCCGTGTCAATCCTTCTCCATATCTGTTCCTGCTCGAGCTCGACGGCCTCGCCTTGATCGGTTCGTCGCCGGAGACACTCGTCAAGTGCGAGGGGCGCCGCGCGGGCGTCAACCCGATCGCCGGGACGACCGAGCGAGGCGAGGGTGACGCAGAGCGCCTCCTCGCCTCCGAGAAGGACCGCGCTGAGCACGTGATGCTTGTTGACCTGGGTCGAAACGATCTCTCGCGCGTCTGCGTGCCGGGCACCGTGGAGGTAGAGAGGTTTCTCGAAGTGGAGCGCTATTCCCACGTGACACACCTCGTCTCGCAGGTGGCGGGCGATCTGCGAGACGGCGTCTCGCCGTTCGACCTGCTGCGCGCATGCTTCCCGGCGGGAACGGTGTCGGGTGCGCCGAAGGTGCGGGCGATGCAGCTGATCTCGGAGCTCGAAGGTAGACGGCGGGGCCCGTACGGGGGCGCCGTCGGCTATGCGCTTCCCGAGGAAGACACGCTCGACACGTGCATCACGATCAGGACGATCGTCCTCGAGGACGGCGTCGCGCATCTGCAGGCCGGTGCGGGAATCGTCGCCGACTCTGAGCCGACCGCCGAACACGAGGAGTGTCTACGCAAGCTCGCGGCCGTCGAAGCGGCGATCGATCTCGCGGAGGCGGAGCAACGTTGATCCTGCTCATCGACAACTACGACTCGTTCACGTACAACCTGGCGCATCTTTTCGGCGAGCTCGGTGTCGAGGTCAGCGTGCGGCGCAACGACGCGATCGACGGCGAGACCGCGGAACGACTCGCGCCCTCGCATCTCGTGATCTCGCCCGGGCCGGGCCGTCCCGCCGACGCCGGCGCGACCCCGGAGATCGTGCGGCGCCTCGCGTCGAGCACGCCGACGCTCGGGGTCTGCCTCGGGCACCAGGCAATCGTCGAGGCATTCGGCGGCACGGTGGCGCCGGCGCGGGAGCTCGTGCACGGGAAGTCGTGCACCGTGCGCCACGACGGGCGAGGCCTCTTCGCCGGGCTTCCGGAGGAGCTCGAGGTCGGGCGCTACCACTCGCTGGCCGCGACTAGCGTCGCGGCCGAACTGGAGATCTGCGCGACCTCCGCCGACGGCGAAATCATGGCGGTACGTCATCTCACGCTGAACGTCCACGGCGTGCAGTTCCACCCGGAGTCGGTCCTCACCCCACTAGGGCGCGAAATCGCGCAAAACTTCCTCAACGGATGATCCAGGCAGTCATCTCCAAACTGCTCGACGGCACCCAGTTGGCCCGCGCGGAAGCGCGCGCAGTGATGGACGAGATCATGCGCGGCGAGGCGACTCCTGCACAGATCGGAGGATTTCTGATCGCGCTGCGTGCGAAGGGCGAGACGCCCGACGAGATCACGGGCTGTGCAGAGGCGATGCGCGACCACGTCCTCGCCGTTCGACCCCGCCGCGACGATCTCGTCGACACGGCAGGCACCGGCGGCGACGGCGCGCACACGATCAACATTTCCACGGCCGCTGCGCTCGTCGCCGCTGCCGCCGGCGTCGCGGTCGCGAAGCACGGAAACCGCGCCGTGTCGTCTGTCTGCGGCTCCGCCGACGTGCTCGAAGCGCTCGGCTTCACCCTCGAGCAAGAGCCGCAGCGGATCGCAAAGTCCATCGACGAACTCGGCTTCGGCTTTCTGTTCGCTCCGTCGCACCATCCGGCCATGCGGCACGCCGCGGCCGTGCGCAAGGAGCTCGCGACCAGAACGGTGTTCAACGTGCTCGGGCCACTGACGAATCCGGCAGGCGCCCGAGCCCAGGTCGTCGGCGTCTACTCTCCCGAGCTCGTGCGAACGATCGCGGAGGTGCTTGCTCGGCTCGGCTCGCGTCGCGCGTACGTCGTGCACGGCGGCGGCATCGACGAGCTTTCGCCGGTCGGCCCCAACCTCGTTGCTGAGGTGGTCGACGGCAAGGTGGTCGAACGCCGGCTGGACCCTGAAGCCGAGCTCGGCATCCCGCGCTGCAGCATCGACGACCTGCGCGGCGGGAGTCCCGCCGAGAACGCGGAGGCGATCCGGCACGTGTTCGCCGGCGGAAACGGCGGGCGCCGCGATGCGATCCTGCTCAACGCCGCCGGGGCGATCGCGGCAGGCGGTCACGCCGCGGACCTGCGCGAGGGCCTCGAGGTCGCACGCCGGACGATCGACTCCGGAGCCGCGGCAGAACGGCTCGAACTGCTGATCGCGTTCTCGCAGGAAAGCGTCGCTGCCTGATGGGCCGATTCCGCGCTGCCCTCGCCGCCCCCGGCCTCGCTGCGATTGCCGAGGTCAAGCGCCGCTCGCCGTCCGCGGGGGACCTCCGTCCCGACGCCGACCCCGCACGACTCGCCGCGCAGTTCGCGAACGCGGGTGCCGCCGCGATCTCGATCCTCGTCGACGGGCGTTTCGGCGGCTCGCTCGACGATCTCAGGGCCGCACGGGCCGCGACGGCGGCGCCCCTCCTCGCGAAGGGCTTCTTCACCGAAGAGCTCGACCTGCTGAAGGCGAAGGTCGCGGGTGCCGACGCGATCCTGATCCTGCTCCGCGATCTCGACGATCAGCGGGCCGCCGCCTTGATGACGTACGCACGCGAGCTCGGCATCGAGACGCTGGTCGAGGCGCACGATGCCGAAGAGCTGCAGCGTGCAGTCGGCCTCGGCGCGGAGGTGATCGGCGTCAACGCGCGCGACCTCTCGACGTTCGAAATCGACCGAGGCACCCAGCTGAAGCTGATCGCCCAACTGAGGGTGCACGACGGAGTGATCGTGGCGGAGAGCGGCGTGCACTCGCGCGCTCAGGGCGCTGCGGCCGAGCTCGCGGGCGCCGATGCAATTCTCATCGGTTCGGCGCTCATGCGCGCGGAGGATCCTGCGGCACGGCTCCGCGACATCGTCTCGCGCCCGCTCGTGAAGGTCTGCGGGCTCACACGTCGCGAGGACGTCGACGCGGCCGTCGAGGCGGGCGCGGACATGCTCGGGTTCATCCTCGCGGAGGAGAGCCCGCGTCGCGCGCGCGAGGTGCTGTCCGTTCCGGAAGACCGCCTCAGCGTTGCCGTCTTCGTCGGCGAGGCAGAAGAGGCGGGCTCCGATCTCGTCCAGCTTTACGGTCGCGAGGAAGGTCGCGTTCGCGGGCGCGACGCCGTGCTCCTACGCGAAGGGAAAACCGTCGCGCACGTCGTCGACCTTCCCTGGGAGGAGCAAGACCCGCTGCACCTCCAGCGAGCCGTGGTGACCACGGGGCGCGTGATGCTCGCCGGCCGGCTCGGGCCCGACAACGTCCGTGAAGCGGTTCGGGCAGTCCGCCCCTGGGCAGTCGACGCAGCGTCGAAGCTCGAAACGAAACCGGGGATCAAGGATCACGACAAGGTGCGTGCGTTCGTCGAGGCCGCCCGGTGACGGCGACGCCCGGACTGTACGGAACCTACGGCGGACGTTACGTCCCGGAGACGCTCATTCCGGCGCTCGACGAGCTGGAGGCGGGCTGGCGTAACGCGCGGGCCGACGAGTCGTTTCAGGCGGAGCTCGACGAGCTCGGCCGCAACTTCGCCGGCCGACCGACACCGCTCACCCGCGCCGAGCGATTTGCGCCGGGCAAACGCCTCTATCTGAAGCGGGAGGACCTGCTGCACACCGGCGCGCACAAGCTCAACAACGCCCTCGGTCAAGCTGTGCTCGCGCGCCGTTTGGGCAAGCGCCGCATCGTGGCGGAGACCGGCGCGGGACAGCATGGAGTCGCAACCGCGACAGTGTGTGCTCGCTTCGGTCTCGAGTGCGTCGTCTACATGGGCGAGGAGGACATGCGGCGCCAGCGGCCCAACGTCGAGCGCATGAACCTGCTCGGCGCCGAGGTTCGGCCCGTCGACTTCGGCACCCGCACGCTCAAGGAGGCAACGAGCGAGGCGATTCGCGACTGGATCACGAACGTCGAGACGACGCACTATCTGATCGGCTCGTGCGTCGGCCCCGCTCCATACCCGGAGATCGTGCGCGAGCTGCAGGCCGTGATCGGCCGCGAGGCGCGCGAGCAGTTCCGCGAGGCCGAAGGCCGGTTGCCGGAGGTCGTCGTCGCGTGCGTCGGCGGCGGCTCGAACGCGATCGGCGTCTTCGCCGGCTTCTTGGACGATGCCGACGTCCGACTCGTCGGCGTGGAAGCGGCCGAGGCGGCGTCGCTCGGCTCAGGAAACCCGGCCGTGTTGCACGGCGCCCGCTCGTCCGTCCTGACGGACGAGGACGGCCAGATCGCGGACGCGCATTCAATCTCCGCCGGCCTCGACTATCCGGGCGTCGGTCCCGAGCACGCGTGGCTGCGAGATTCGGGCCGGGCGCAATACGTGCGCGCGACCGACGAGGAGGCGCTCGACGCCTTCCGCGACCTCACTCGCCTCGAAGGGATCATCCCGGCGCTCGAGCCCGCGCACGCACTTGCGCGCGCGCGCGAGCTCGACGAGGAGCTCGTGCTCGTCTGCCTTTCGGGCCGTGGCGACAAGGATCTAGCGGAGGTGCTCGCGCAATGAGCCGCTCGGACCAAGCCAGCGGGCAGATGTCGACGTATCGGTTCCCGGATGAGCTCCGCGTCGACGAACTGCTGCTGCGCGGCCCGATCGAGTCGGACGTCGACACGATCGCGCCGGCCTTTCGCGACCCTGCGGTCGGCGGCGAGGCCAGCCTCCCACCGGTCGACGCAGACACGCTGCGAGTCATGCTGCGCGACCAGCTTCCCGGCATGCGGGCCCAGGGGCTACTGGCCGCATATGTCATCGAGGACCTCCGGAACGGCAAGCTGCTCGGCGGCGCGTCGCTGCACCACTTCGATCCGTTGCGTGACGTCGTCGAAGTCGGCTACTGGCTCTTCGTCTCTGCGCGGGGTCGAGGCGTTGCGACCCGGTCGGTGCAGCAAATGACCGAGCACGCGACCGCGACCGGCATCTGGCGCGTCGAGGCGCACGTACGAGTCGGCAACACCGCGTCCGAACGCGTGCTCGAGCGCCTCGGCTTCGAGCGCGAAGGCATCAAGCGGCAATACCTGCGCCACGGCAACGACCGGGTCGACGCGACATTGTTCGCGCTGCTCGCAGACGACACGTGAAGACGCTGGTCATCTACCTGATGTCGGGCCCGGAAACGCCCAAGCTCGCCGCGGCGGCGGTCGCCGGCGGCGCCGATCTCGTCGAGCTCGGCTTTCCGTTCTCCGATCCGCTCGCAGACGGACCGGTGATCCGCCGCGCGGCCGAGCGCGCGCTCGGGCAGGGGATGCGGACGCGCGCGTGCCTCGAGTGCCTCGCGCGCACACGCGAGCTCGTGCCGGAGACACCGCTCGTGCCGATGACCTACTCGGCCCTCCTCGAGGCGTACGGCTGGGACCGGTTTGCGCAGGATGCCGGCGCGGCCGGTGCAACCTCCCTGATCGTCGCCGATCTTCCGGCCGGCGAAAAGCCCGAGCTCCGGCGCATCCAGCTCGTCGCGCCGACGTCGACCGACGAGCGCGTGCGCATCGCAGCAGAGCAGACGGACGGCTGGCTGTACCTCGTCACCGTCACGGGAACGACGGGCGCGCGCGCCGACGCCTCCCCCGCGCTCGCCGGTCTCGTCGAACGAGCGCGAGCTCTCACGAACGTGCCGCTCTACGCGGGCTTCGGGATCTCGACACCCGAGCAGGCGCGCTCAGCAGCCGAGCTGGCCGACGGCATCGTCGTCGGGTCGCGCCCCGTCGAGGTCGCAGAGGAAGGGGCGGACGCATTGCAGCAGTACGTCCGCACGCTGCGCGAGGCTGTCGACGCGGTGGTGGCGGCCTGACCTGGCTCGTGCTGTTCGACGTCGACGGGACGTTGCTGCTGACGCACGACGAGGTGTACGTGGAGGCGAACCGGCTGGCGCTCGAAGCCGTGTTCGGGATCTATGCCGAAGGCCCCGACGTCCCTGGCGACACTGCGCCCGCACACATCCGTCGAGCCCTTCGCGCCGTGAACGTTCCCGAAGCGGAGATAGACGCCGGCCTTCCCCGCTGGTGCGAGACGTTCTCCTCTCACTACGTTCGTCTCCTCGCGGCCGCCGACACGAGCCACTGGCAGCTCGCTCCGCATGCCGCCGAGGCGGCGGCCGCCATCGAGCACCGCGCGCTCCTGACCGGCAACCCGCCCGCCGTTGCGTACGCGCGCATGGAACGGCTTGGGCTCGCCGGGCTCTTCCCGCGCGGGCAAGGCGCGTTCGGCTGCGAACGAGAGAACCGGATCGAGCTCTTCGACCTCGCGCGTGAGCGCGCCGGCAATTGGCCGGGAGAGCGCACCGTTGCCGTGGGCGACACTCCACTGGACGTCGCGAGCGCGCACGCCGCCGGCTGCCGCTGCATCGGCGTCACAACGGGAAGCTACGGACGCGGTGAGCTCGCAGACGCGGATGCAGTCATCGCAGAGCTCGGCGAGCTCGCTCACGCGCTTGGCGCGCTCGGCTAGAGCCGGCACGCCCGCGTCACATTCTCGTTCCCGTGCCTGGCACCGGTACGCCCTCCGGAAAAGTCGCGCCTTGCACGGAGTTGCGGAAGCAGGCACGCCTGCGTCACACGAACGTACCCGTGCCTGGCACCGGTACGCGTGCTAGAGCAGCTGCGCGAACATCCAGCGATGGCCTTCGAGATCTTCGGCTCGGTATTGCCGTTGCCCGATTCCCGTGTTGTCCTCGAGCTCCGACAGGATCGTCGCGCCTGCTGCCTGCGCACGCGCGTAATGCGCGTTGACGTCGTCGACCGTGACATACAAGCCGTCCACCACGAACGGCGTCTGGCGCCACGTGCGTGCTTCCTCGCACACTTCGGCATGATGCCTCGGGCTTTGGTAGTCCGCGCTCGGATACCCGAGCATGATCATGCCGCCGTCGAGCTCCATGTTCACATGGGTGACGCGGCCGCTTTCGTCGCTCCACCGGCCCGTCTCCTCGAACCCGAACGCCTTCGCGATCCAATCGGCGGCACGACCGACGTCTTCGTACGAGAACATCGGGACGACGCGCTGCTCGGCCATCGAGGCGCACCTTAACCGGCATCGAGGCCCCGGCGAATGCCGAGGCCTCGATCCGAGGGAATGGCTAGTGCTCGCCCTCCTGTTGAGTGTCGGCGTTGGGGTTACCCGGCTCGTCGG
>DASWGR010000135.1:0-2786 GCA_036393535.1 Gaiellaceae bacterium
TGAATCGAGCATTCGCGCTCGAAGAGATGCGTGACGTTTCCTTGCGCGTCTCCGAACAGCTGAACCTCGACGTGCCGTGGTCGTTCGACGTAGCGTTCACAGAACACGCGGTCGTCGCCGAAGGCGGCCTTGGCCTCGCGCCGCGCCGCTTGGAGCGCGTCGTCGAGCTCTGCCGGCTCCCGGACGACACGCATCCCTCGTCCGCCACCGCCCGCCGCTGCCTTGACGACGAGAGGGAAGCCGATCTCGTCGGGCTCACCGGTCGGAACGACCGGGACGCCCGCCTCGCTCGCGATGCGCTTCGCTTCGAGCTTGTCGCCCCCGGCGCGCAACGCCTCCGGCGGCGGCCCGACCCAGATCAGCTCGGCGGCGTTCACCGCCTCCGCGAAGTCGGGATTCTCGGCGAGAAAGCCGTAGCCCGGGTGAATCGCGTCCGCTCCGGACTGCTTCGCCGCGCGGATGTGCTCCTCCGAGAACAGGTAGCTCGCGACCTCCACCGTCTCGTCCGCGGACCGCGCGTGGAGCGAGCCTTTGTCGTCGGGGGCGACTACGGCGACTGTGGCGATCCCCAGGTCGCGTGCGGTGCGGAACACGCGCACCGCGATCTCGCCGCGATTCGCGACGAGTAGCTTTTGGATCAAGCCTTCTTTCCCGGGTTGAGCAGATTCTGTGGATCGAACGCGCGCTTGACGGCGGTGTGCAGCTCGAACGCACGAGGACCGAGCTGTTTCGCGAGCCAGTTCCGCTTCACGAAGCCGACGCCGTGCTCACCGGAAATCGTTCCGCCGAGTCGCAGGGCGAGCTCGAAGAGCCCTTCGGAGAGTTTTGGCGCGAGCGCGAGCTCTGCCTCGTCGTCCCCCGCGAGCAGGAACACCGTGTGCAGGTTGCCGTCGCCTGCGTGCCCCCACGAGCACGTGGGCACGCCGAGCCGCCGTCCGACCTCGAGCGACTCTTCGATCGCCTCGCCGAGCCGGTCGAGCGGCACTGCTATGTCCTCGCTTGCCTTCCCGCCGCGCTGGGCATCCACGACGAGCGCCAGACCGTCACGCCAGCGCCACAGGGCGGCGATCTCCTGCGGCTCCTCGGGGGCGTAGAGCGCTAGAGCATCCTCGCCCAACACGTCGAGCACGTCCTTGCGGATCCGCGCCGCCTCCTCGGTTGAGCCGTCCGCCTCCGCGAGCACTGCGAAGCCACCGTCGGGTACCTCGCCTGGAAAGCTCGCGCTCGCGTACCGCATCGTTTCCGAATCGATGTACTCCAGTGCGGCGACGGGCAAACCGGTGCCGATCACCCGCTCGATCGCCCCGACACCGCCAGTGACGCCGTCGAAGAATCCGATCACGGGCCACGCGGCCTCCGGGGCAGGCGTGAGTTGCAGCCACGCGGCGGTGATCACGCCCAGCGTGCCTTCCGATCCGATCAACAGATGCTTGAGGTCGTAGCCCGCGACGTCCTTTCGTAAAGGGCCGCCGAGCTGCACGAGCTCGCCGGGCGGAACGACGACCTCGAGGCCGGTCACCCACTTGCCGGTGACGCCATACTTGAACGCGTGCGGCCCGCCCGCGTTCGTGGCGATGTTGCCGCCGATCTGCGACTGCTCGGCCGCACCTGGATCGGGAGCGAACAGCAGGCCGCCCTCGCGTGCGATCCGCCGCAGTTCCGCAGTGCGAAGCCCCGCCTCGACCTCGATGCGCCACAGGAGCGGGTCGAACGAACGCACGCGGTCGAGGCGTTCGAGCGAGAGGACGACACCGCCGTCGAGCGGCACGGCGCCGCCCGCATAACCCGTGCCGCCGCCGCGCGGAACGATGGCGACGCCGTGCGCGTAGCACCACGCAACGACCTCGGCCACTTCCTCTACGGTCCGTGGCAGCGCCACGGCATCCGCGTGGCCGCTCAGTCCGCGTGCCTCGGTCATATCCGTCAGGTAGGCGGCGGTCGGTGCGACGACATCCGCGGCGACCGCCGCGCGCAGGTCACGCTCGACGGATGCGACCGCGCTCATCGGCCGTCCTTTGGCCGATGAGCAGGGGAAGGGGCGTAAGGGGAAACCGGGAGGTTTCCCCGCTCTTTCTCCTCAGCGCTCGCGGCGGCGGTCGCCACGCTGCGAGCGCTGAGGCGATCCCTAAAGAAGGGAGCTCGTGAGGGAAACATGGTTTCCCTCACGCGAGCGAGCCGAAGGCGAGCGACGCTCATGCGAGTGCCCGATCGAGTGCGGCGTGACCGTCACGCAGCACGGGCTCGCCGTGCGAGACGAGCACCATCTCCACGGGCAGATCGAGCAGCGGCTGCAGCCCTGCGCGCAGGTCCTCCCGCGTGTAGCCGCCGAGGTGGCGGAGCCACGACTCCGGACACAGGCGGAGGCCCGGCGGCCGGTCGCCGAGGATGCGGTCACCGGGCACGAGCGCACCGTGCTCCGGGATCCAGAAGATCGTTTCGCCCGCACCCGGGATCTCGAAGGCCTCGACACCTTCGGGCACCGTGGTCGACGCGTCGTAGCGTCGAGTCAGCTCAGCGCGGCTCCGCTCGTGCCACTTGACGGTGACGAGAATCGCCACGCGCTCCTTTGCCGCAGCGTGCTCATCGAGACCCCCATGGTCACCGTCCACGACGAGCGGGTCGATCAGCACGAAGGTGCTCGGAGTCTCGTAGGCGACGCAACCGACCTCCGCAGGCCAGTCCGCCGGGCTGTCCTCCCGCTGGGGCGGCTCCCACTCGGGGTGTGTCAGTACCCAGCGCCACAAGCCCCGTGCGACCTGTTGCAAGTCCACGGGACGGAGCGTAGA
>DASWGR010000136.1:0-3924 GCA_036393535.1 Gaiellaceae bacterium
ACGCGCTTCGCCGCTTCGAGCCACGCCTCCTGTGCGACGACGCGGGCGACGAGCCCGAGGTCGCGCGCTTCTTCCGCGCCGAGCATGCGGCCGCTCAGGATCATGTCCATCGCCACGGCCTTGCCGACTGCACGCGTCAGGCGCTGCGTTCCGCCGGCGCCGGGCATGACACCGAGGTTGATCTCCGGCTGGCCGAACTTGGCGGACTCGGACGCAATGATCAGGTCGCACGCCATGGCAAGCTCGCACCCGCCGCCGAGGCAGAAGCCGGAGACGGCCGCGACGAGCGGTGTGCGCAGGCTGCGAATCTCGTCCCAGCGGTCGAGGCGGCGGTCTTGGTACAGCGACACGGGTGTTCCCGCGGCCAGCTCGGCGATGTCGGCGCCCGCGGCAAACGCGCGCTCGTTCCCGCCGAGAACGATGCAGCGGACGTCGTCGTCCTCGTCGAGCTCGCGCAGCGCTCTCACGAGCTCCTGCATCAACTCGCCCGACAGCGCGTTCAGCTGCTGCGGCCGGTTGAGCAGCACGACGGCGATCGAGTCGGCGCGCTCTACGAGGACGAGCGTTTCAGAAATGCCTTCACCGCCTCCTGCGCCTCGTCGCCCAGCATCGAGAGCGCGAGCCAGTCCCGTGCGTGGTTCACGGTCTCGTGCCACGAAAGGTCGCGCCAGAAGTTGAGCTGCTGCTTCGCATAGCGTGTCGTCTGCGGGAGCTTTGTCGCGAGCTTCTCCACGTACTCGTCGACCGCGGCATCGAGCTCGGCTGCCGGAACAGCGCGATTGATCAGCCCCCATTCCGCTGCCTTCGCTGCCGGGAGCTCCTCGCAGAGCATGATGATCTCGCGCGCGCGCCGATCGCCTACGAACACGGGCAACCACTGCGTCGCGCCCCCGGCCGGCACGGAGCCGTGCTCCAGTCCGACGTGCCGGATGAAAGCGTCCTCCACCATCACCGCGAGATCGCATGCCATCTGCAGCTCGTTGCCGCCGCCGACCGCGATGCCGTTGATGCGGGCAACTGTGGGCTTGCCGATCTCGCGCAATCTGTCGTGCGCGTCCTTGAAGGCGCCGAACCACTTCCAGTACTCCTTCGGGTTGCCGAGGTACTCCGCGGCCCAGGACTTGAGATCGGCGCCGACACAGAAGGCACGGCCCGCACCGGTCAGGACGACGACGCGGATCTCGTCGTCCCACGAGGCGTCCTCGCAGGCGCGTGCGAGCTCGCGCAGCATCCGGAAGTCGAACGCGTTCAGCACCTCGGGGCGGTTGAGCGTGATCGTCGCGCGCGGCGGCGCCTTCTCGTACACGATCGAGTCGAAGCCGAGCTCGTCCGGGGACGACGGACGTGGATGTGTCGGCTCAGTCAACGTCCGCGAACATCACGGTGAACTTCCCGCCCATCTCCATCGCGTCCTTGCCGGTCGCCATGAACTCCGCGCTGCGTGCGGCGGACTTGAACCCGTCCATGTCGGGCCACTCCCACTCGGCGTAGTAGCCGTACGGCGGCTCGCCCATCGGCGCACCGAAGACCCGTCCGTGGCGAAACGTTCCACCCGGCACCTTGCGGCACAGCTCGACGTGTTGCGCGTAGCGGGCCGCGTCCGGCTCTTGCTCGTACAGCACGATCGCGCGAACCATCCGTTCCCCCTCGTGGTAGACCGCGTGAGCGTATAGCTTCATCCCAAAAGGAGGAGAGCATGGGCAAGAAGATGGTGCACGTCGAGTTTCCGGCGCAAGACCTCGATCGCGCGGAGAAGTTCTGGGAGGCCGTCGGGGGCTGGACGATCGAGGGCATGGGCATGCCGGGGATCGACTACCGGATGTACCAGGAGGGAGATCAGGGCGGAGCCGTCTACGCAGGCGACGGAGGCCCGCTCGTCTACTACGGAGGCGAGGACATCGACGCCGACATCGCGACGGTGCGGGGAGCGGGCGGCGAGGCCGAGGAGAAGCAGCCGATTCCCGGAGTCGGCTGGTTCACCCGGTGCAAGGACACCGAAGGCAATCCCTTCGGGTTGTTCCAAAGCGACGAGTCGGTGCAGATGCCGGAGGGAGCGCCGGGAGCGTGACCGGAGTCGCCGTCGCGCTCGCGGTGGCTGCGGGCCTCGCGGGCGCCGTTCAGGCGGCGGTGATGGGCGAGTTGGGCGGGCGCGCGGGAATCTTCCCCGCGCTCGCCTTCTCGGGGGTCGTCGCAGTGGTGATCGGGCTCGCTCTCCTGCTCGTCGCCAAGCAAAGCTTCCGCGGACTCAGCGACGTTGCCCGGCAGCCGGTGTGGCTATGGACCGGCGGAGCGTTGTCCGTGCTGATCATCCTCGCGATCACCGTTGCGTCGCCGCGCATCGGCCTTGCCGCCACGATCGGGATCATCATCGCGTTCAATCTCTGCGTGGCCGCGCTCATCGACCGCTTCGGCTGGTTCGGCTTCGATCAAATCGCAATCACGTGGACGCGTGCGCTGGGACTGGCCCTACTGGGCGCCGGCGCGGCGCTCTCGCTCTTCAAGAGCAGCTGACTCTTCCCGCCATGCCGACTATTCCCAACGGCAAGGTGTCAGACACCGTGACGGGAATGTGACGGACGTTCCACAGGCTCGGCCCAATCGTCGCAACCAAGCCGCTCCCGGGAGCGGCTGGCATCGACGGCGAGGTGTCGGACACCGTGACGTAAGCGTGACGCCTAGAGGCCGACGATGTCGTCGGGCCGCACCGGAACCCGAGTCAGATCCCGTCCCGTCGCCGCGCGGAGCGCGGCGACGACGGCCGCCGTCGAGACGACCGTCGGCGGCTCGCCGACACCCTTGACGCCGTAGGGCGCATCCGGCTCGGCCTCCTCGATCAACTCGGAGACGACAGGCGGCATGTCGAGCGTCGTCGGGATCAGGTAATCGGTGAAGCTCGCATTCGTGATCAGCCCGTCGCGCGTCTGAATCTCCTCCATCAGCGCGAGGCCCAGCCCTTGCGCTGTTCCGCCCTCGATCTGTCCCTTGACGGCCTGGGGATTCACGGCCTTGCCGACGTCCTGCGCGGTCCCGATCCACACGACTCGCGTCAGTCCCAACTCCACGTCGACCTCGGCGACGACACGCATGGCGGCGCACGCGTAGGCCACGTGCGTGCGCTCACCAGTGATCTGACCCGTCTCGGGGTCGAGCGGCGTGGTGCGCGGATGGCGGTAGATCCGCTCGACGTCCACTTCCCCATTGCCGCCCTTCTTGTCGCGCTCCTCCAGCGCTGCCCGGCACGCGTCACGCACCGCACCGGAGGCCATCCACGTCATTCGGGAAGCCGACGCGGAACCGGCCGAGTCGACCGTTGCGGTCGTGTGCGGCGCAAGCACGACGTCACGGACGCCGAGCTCGGTGCGGGCAACCTGGACGATGACATTCGCAACCCCCTGGCCCACCTCGGCGGCCGCGCAATGAACAGTGGCGCTGCCGTCGGCATGCAGTTGCACTCTCGCCGCCGTGTAATCGTCGAAGCCCTCCGAATAACCGATGTTCTTGAAGCCGACCGCGAAGCCGACCCCACGCTTGACGCCCTCGCCGCGCGTGGTGTTGCCCGACCCGCCGGGCAGGCGCATCGGATCGCGCGGGAGCTCCTCCGGCTCGGGGACGTCGAGCGCCGCTGCGCGGCGAATCACGTCCGCGACGGGAAGCGTGCCGGTGATCTTCTGGCCCGTCGGCAGGGAACCGCCGGGCCCCAACGCGTTCAGTAGCCGTAGCTCGATCGGATCGATGTCGAGCGCATCCGCGAGCTTGTCCATCTGCGCCTCGTGGGCAAAGCAGACCTGGACGGCGCCGAAGCCACGCATGGCGCCGCACGGTGGGTTGTTCGTGTAGACACACGTGCTCTCGATCAGCGCGTTGTCGACCGCGTACGGCCCGACTGCGAACGAGGCGGCGTTGGACGTAACCGCAGTCGAGCTG
>DASWGR010000137.1:0-31588 GCA_036393535.1 Gaiellaceae bacterium
GCTGCGGGTGCGCGCGCTCGAGCCCGAGCTTGTCTGGCTCGCGCACGAGCGCGAGCCCTGGCGGCCGCGCACCATGTAAGGCGCGCCGCAGTGCATATGGCCCGCGGTGACCTACAAGTGAGTCGTCCTCTCGAAACAACGATCGGGACGGCGGATCGCTGACAGAAGCGGACGGGCAACGAAATCGAGCCTCCGTCGCACTTGGTTCGCCCGGGGAGTGTGCGTTGCGGTGCGCCAGTGTTCGCGAATGACGCCCGAGGAACGGACGAGGAGAGAAATGGTTCGCGTCGCGGTCAGGCGTCGGCTCGAGCGAGGCGTTCGACTCGTTGTGTTTTCAGCTGCTCGTAGCTGAGTCTGGGGCGGTTGTAGCTGAGTTCGTCGCGAGCGTTGTGGAGAGCTTCCCAGATGCTCGCTGCCCAAGCGATCTCGGTCTCGTAGAGAGAGAAGTGGGCACCTCGTCCGCTTTCGTAGGCGTCAAGGAAGGCCTCGGAGCCTTCGAGCGACGCGAGCGCTGTTCCGCCGTGGCTCGCGAAGATCCCAGCGGCGCTTCCGGCGATCGCCGCTTCCGGCAACCAGGCGAGGCTGTCCCAGTCGTGAACGGCGTATGCCTCTCCGTGCCGCCAACGCACGTTCTGCGCTTCCCAGTCGGCGTGACCGAGTACGTGTGGCAGGTCGCATCCGGCCAGCTTTGCCTGCACGCGCCGGATGGTGTCGTCGATCCAGGCGGGCACCGCTGCGCCCGCCTGGCGCTCGGGCATCGCGTCCCATCGCACCCACTCCGGATTTGGCAGCGGCGGATCGAGGTCGAGGGCCGCCAGACGGCGGACGAGGTCGGCCAGAAGCCGGCCCGATCTCGCGGCCGCCTCGGGTGTGTCCTTCGTCGCAAGCTCGCCGCCTGGGACAAACCGCTCCGCGTGCACCGCGAGGCCGCCGCTGACGATCACGTCGGTCAGCGGCATCGGACAGGGAAACCCTTGCTCGGCGAGCAGTCTCTGCGCCGCAACGCAACGGCCCGCCCGACCCGATTCATCGACGCGACGCTTCACCACGACCTCGCGTCCATCGGCAAGTCGAACACCGACAACCTCGGATAGATGGGACACGTAGAAGAGGACGGCCAATGGCCTCGCTCCCAAAACAGCTTGGCACCACTCATCTGCCCAGATCGGTAGATCTGGCATCAGCTCGAACCGCGCAAACCAGACCTCAACCCCCGCATGAGTCGCCGATCATGACACTCATATGCGCAAGTGTTCACGAATGACCCCCGAAGTAGCCGTTGGTCTGTGCGGACGTCCTCTCGCTCAGCCCCTGGTTTAGTAAGGGAGGGGGCCGACGGCTTGGGAAGAGCCACGCTTCCATCCGAATGATCGACGTGTTTGACGCGCGGGTCTCCTCGGCCGGAGAATGGCTCTCGGACAAAGGGGGCTTGGTGCGCCGGAGGGTCGCAGTCTTATGGGTGGTGTTCACGGTCGTCCCGCTAGTCGGATTCGCGTCCCCTGGCGGAGCGGGATCATCAATCACGGCTGCCAGACAAGCGCTCGCCTCGGTTCCGCCACACGTAGTTGCGCTCGCAAGGGCGCTCGCGGCACATCCGCTAGCGGCCTCGGCCCTGCCGGCTGGATTCCGTAACGTGGGCTGCGGACTACGTGACCATGCAATTCCGTGCCCCGTCCACATCAGCCCTAAGCCGGACAACGTCGTTGTCATCTACTACATGCTCCTCAAGAGGAAGCCCGGCCCGCAGAATGTCTATCTCAACTACAGGATCTACGCGACTCGTTCCGTCGCTCGGACAGCTTTTGAACAAAGGCGCCACCTGCGGGGCAAGCTCGGCGAATCCGAGCGGAACGCGCGGCCAACAGAGGCGCTGAAGCCATACCCCGGCTTGCTCATCGATGAGCTCGCGGTCTTCCCCCTGCCGCTGTCCGCCTCTCACGCGCCCTGCTATCAGCCCGCAACTTGTTGGACGACACGGGCTTGGGCGCTCGTTGGCAACGTCATCGTCAGCGCGAACGCGGGGCTAGGCCCGCGCACCGGCAATGTTGCCGAGGCGATCAAGCTGGCGAAGGCTGGGATTCGGCACCTGCTCGAAGTCGAGCGCAGTATCAAGTAGAGACTCGCTCTCCATCGACGCCGCATTAGACGACGATTTGAGAGGGCGTGTCGCCCATTCGTCGCACTTTAGGGCCGGTGCGGGCGGAGCGCGTGGCCTGGGCCAGCGTTCTCTCGCCTGAGTACCCCTGCGCCCGAATGTCTGGCCTGCCGTGGCCTATCAGGGACATTTGACACTCCCTACTAGTCCGGAACGGCCCCTTTCTCCAGGTTCGGGGCGTACATCCCGGTCTGCGCCAATGTCCCCCTCGGGATCTAATGATTCGAGTTGAGCTTAAGCCGGTACTGCTTCTCTCTCCATCTCCGGCGCGTACGTTCCGGTTACCGCCGCGCTGTTCATCTTCGCGCGGTGGTAGTAGGCGCGCTGCGCAGCCTCGACGTTCTCGTCGTGGCCGCTCCAGCCTTTGAGCGCCGCCGCCTGCAGTGCACGACCGTACGAGAACGACACCTTCCACGGGTGCGGACCGATGGCGTTGATCGCGTTCAACCGCCGCGTCGCCTCTTCTTCCGACTGTCCACCCGAGAGGAACACGATGCCCGGAACGGCCGCCGGGACGTGCCGGCGGAAGCACTGGACCGTCTGTCGAGCAATCTCGTCGTCGGAGACCTGCTCAGAGCTTTCGTACCCGGGAAGGACCATGTTCGGCTTGAGCAGGATCCCCTCTGGGTGCACTCGCTGGTCGCGCAGTTCGGTGAAGACCGCGTGCAGCGTGTGCGATGTGACCTCGAAGCTCCGCTCGATCGTGTGATCGCCGTCCATGAGCACTTCCGGCTCGACGATCGGCACGAGGCCGCCTTCCTGGCAGAGCGCCGCATAGCGGGCGAGCGCGTGCGCGTTCGTCCAGACGCAGTACTCGCTGGGGATGTCCTTGCCGATCGTGATCACCGCGCGCCACTTGGCGAAGCGTGCGCCCAGCTCGCGATATTCCACGAGCCGTTCACGGAGCCCGTCGAGCCCTTCGGTGACGGTCTCGCCTGCGGCCAGCGCGAGCGGCTTGGCGCCGGTGTCGACCTTGATCCCGGGGACGATCCCCTTCGACTCGAGCAAGTTGGGAAACGGGGTGCCTTCGGAGGCATGCTGGCGGATCGTCTCGTCGTAGAGGATCACGCCGCCGATGAACTCCTCGGCTCCCTCCGTCGTGAAGAGGAGCTCCCGGTAGGCCCGCCGCGTCTCCTCGGTGGACTCGACCCCGATCGAGTCGAAGCGCTTCTTGATCGTCCCGGTGCTCTCGTCTGCGGCGAGAATGCCCTTCCCGTCGGCGACGATGGCTTCGGCGACTTTCTCTAGCTCCTGAACGTCCATTTTCGGCTCCTCCCTCGGTCTTTGTTCCGGGAGAAGTATCACCTAAGCTTTCGAATTCGGAGGGGCGACGCTGCGGCGGTTCGCCCCTCCATTCCCGGGGCCTTGGTAAGTGCTCCGAGCGTGAGTACGATTTCGTCCAGGTGGTTCGCCGTCTGGCCCTCACGGTTCTCGTCGTCGCTGCCCTCGCGCCGGCTCTGCGCGGGGATGCTGCGCCGCCCGTGCTGATCCAGCCAGGCGTGACCCTCGCGGGCGTTCCGGTAGGAGGGATGTCGAACGAGCAGGCGCAGGCCGCCCTGCGCCCGGCATTCGCAACACCGATTCGGCTCGCGTACGGCGACCGGCGCTGGGAGCTCCAGCCGAACCGCTTCGGGGGGCAGGTGACGATCGCGGACGGTGTCCTGCAAGCCCTCGGCGCCCAGGCCGACTCCGCGGTACCGCTGCTTCCACACGTGGACCGGCACGAGGTACGCCTTTTCGTGAACACCCTCGACAAGCGCATCTCGACGGCGCCCAAGGACGCGGAGGTCAAGGGTCTCAAGGGCCTACGTCCGCAATTCACGAAGGAGAAGGCGGGCGTCAAGGTTCTGCGTGCGTTGACCGTCCGTCGCATCGTCCGCGCGCTGCAGTCACCGCAGGTACGACGCATCCGCGTTGCCGTAAAGGTGCTCGAGCCAGCGCGGACGGTCGTCAAGTTTGGTGCCGTCATCGTCATTCGGCGTGGCGCCAACGAGCTGCGCTACTACCGGGGCGCGCAGTTGATGCGCAAGTTCGGCGTGGCGACCGGTCAGTCCGTGTACCCGACCCCGACCGGGTTGTTCAGCATCGTCGACAAGCAGCTGAACCCCTGGTGGCTGCCGCCGAAGTCGCCCTGGGCGGCGGGCAAGAAGCCGATTCCACCGGGCCCGGGCAATCCGCTCGGCACACGCTGGATGGGACTTTCCGCGCCGGGCGTCGGCATCCACGGCACGCCGGACGACGCGTCGATCGGCTACTCGGCGTCACACGGCTGCATCCGCATGCACATCCCAGACGCCGAGTGGCTCTTCCATCACGTGAAGCTCGGCACGCCGGTCGTCATTACTGACGCCTAGCAGGGAAGCGGACGACGGGGTTCGAACCCGCGACGCCGGCCGCCCCTTCCTCTTATTGGTGGTCCTCGAAGTGGTCGATCTCGATTTCGGCTGAGCGGACTGTGTTCCAGCTATCCCAAGTGATGCGCAGGATGACGAGCGTGATGATGAGTCCGATGAGCGGGTCTGCAATCTGGATTCCGAGGGCGACGACCGCCGCCGAGGCGATCACACCGAGGCTAACGAAGCCGTCAACACGTGCATGCTGGCCGTCGGCGACAAGCGCGGGACTTCGGAGACGAGCGCCGGCCCGAAGGCGTATCTGTGCAGCGATCTCGTTTCCGATGAACCCGATGACACCGGCGAGGGCAAGAAGCCAGAGATGTGTCAGCGTGCGCGGGTGGAGCAACCGCTCGATGGTTTGACCTAGAGCGACAAGGGCGCTGATGAAAATCGCGAGCACTACCCCTAACCCTCCCCACCGTTCCCCCCGCGCACTTCGTAAGTAGAAGGCGATCCCTAGCGGGACTGCCGTGAGCGCATCGCCGAAGTTGTGGATGAGGTCTGCAAGCAGCGCAACGCTCAATGTGCGGTAGTAAATAAACGCTTGAGCGAACGCCGTGAGTGTCAGGATCGTGAGGCTCAACGACACCGCCCGAATCCCGGCTCGCGACCGCAGGATCGAACGATCTAGAAGCCCGTGCGAGTGACCGTGCGCGTCTCGGCCGTGGTTGTGTCCCGGCTCCCCATGCTGGTGGTCGTGGTCGTGCGGGTGGCGATGGTGGTGGTCGTAGGCATAACGACGGGGTGCGGCGAAGCTGTGGGGACGCTCGGCATGAGTGCGCTGAGTCATGGGCGGCGAAGGCTACCGCTGCGCCGCGTGGCTTAGGATCGAGCCGTCAATGCTCGACGTCTTCAAGTAAGAGAAGACGTCAACGCGGACCCCTCGCCTCCACTGAGTCGAAAGGAGTCAACCATGAAGTGGGTCACACGAGAACGACCGAAGACCGACCGGATCGCCTGCCCCTGGTTGATCAAGAACTTCATCGACCCCGACGCGCAGTTCCTTTACGTCCCCGCCGACCAGGTGCTCGATGTTGCTGGGCAGGAGGGCGCCCATTCCTACGACGCACCGAACGCGACATACACGCACCGCGACAGACTTTGCTCGTTCGAGGTGCTGGTTGAGGACTACAAGCTCGAAGACCCGGCGCTGCACTTGCTCGCACGGATCGTGCACGGCGCCGATGTCGCCGACGATCGTGACGCGACGCCCCAGTCGCGCGGCCTGCTCGCGGTCGCCGAGGGCTTCCACCTGCTGGAGCTCGGTGACGACCGCCAGCTAGAACTGTCGCTGCCGGTCTACGACGCTCTCTACGCCTGGTGCAGGAACGAGGTCGCTGAGTCGTCCGAGAAAGCCTGAGGTGACGCTCAACCGGGCCGGTTTCATCCCGATCCCGCCAGGGCCGAAGTCGGGCTTCGACCACGCGGACGTTCACCGTGGCGGTCGGCGGATGTACGTCGCGCACACCGGTGCTGACCGGATCGACGTGCTCGATTGCGAGACACACACCTATCTGCGCGCGCTCCCCGATTCCCCCGGCGTCGCCGGCGTACTTGTCGACGAACAGCACGACCGTCTCTTCTCGAGCGACCGCGGCGCCGCACGGGTCAGCGTCTTCCGCTGCTCGGACGAAGAGCGACTAGGAGGCGTTGGGGTTGGGCCGCACCCGAACGGGCTGGCCTATGATCGGCGTCGGCGGCGCCTCTACGCCTTCAACCTCGGTGAGCCGCTCGGTGAGAACTGCACCGCGTCGGTCGTCGACCTCGGAACGATGGCTGTGATCGCGGAGCTGGCGCTGCCGGGCCGCCCGCGCTGGGCCGTCTACGACCCGGACCGAGACGTCGTCTACGCCAGCATCCAAGAGCCCGCCCAGATCGTTGTCATCGACTGCGAGGAAATGGTGATCGAGCGCTCGCTCGCGGTGCCGAGCGCCGGCCCCCATGGCCTGTGGCTCGACGCCGATCGGCTCTTCTGTGCAGCCGACGGCGGCGAACTTGTGGTCCTCGACCGCGACAGCGGCAACACGCTGAAGATCCTGCCGCTCCCCGGAGTGCCGGACGTCGTCATGCACGACCCCGACCTGCGGCGACTGTACGTCGCGATCGGCGAACCGGGACTCGTCTGCAGTTTTGACAGTGAGCGGCTGGATCAGCTTCAAACGGTCGAGACCGAGCGAGGGGCGCACACAAGCGGCTGGGATCCGATCGGGCGCGCCTTGTACGTCTTCTGCCCGGCAAGCGACGGCGCGGCGGTCTACGAGGAACACGTCTGAGCCCAGACGCCCGCCGCATCGTCGCCGCGCAGGGCGCCCGAGCTGTGGCCTACGGCCTCGGTTCCGTCTTGATTGGCGTCACCCTCGCCCGCCGGGGCCTCTCGGACACAGCCGTCGGCGCCGTGCTCGCCGCACTCCTCGGCGGGATCGCGGCCGTGTCGCTGCTGATCGCCCGCTACGGCGACCGTTTCGGGCGGCGGCGCTCCTACCGCCTCCTGTTCGTCGTGATGGCCGTTGCTGGCACTGTCTTCGCACTGACGAGCTGGCTGCCTGCGTTGCTCCTCGCGGCCTTGACAGGCACTGTCTCGACCGACGTCGTCGAATCGGGGCCGTTCACCTCGCTCGAGCAGGCGATGCTCCCCCACACCGGCGGCGAGACCACTCGTCTCTTCGGCACTTACAACACGGTCGCCACGCTTGCCGGCTCGCTCGGTGCGCTGATCGCGCTCATCGGCTCATCGCCGCGCTGGCTACTCGCCTACCCGCTCGCCGCCGCCGCCGGGCTCGTCGCTGCCTCCAGGCTCTCGCCCGCGGTCGAGCAAGGCGATGAACTCGAGGAGGAGCCGCTGCCGCCGCTTCACCGCTCCCGAGGGATCGTGATGCGGCTGTCCGCGCTCTTCGCCCTCGACAGTTTCGGCGGCGGCTTCGTCCCGCAGACATTCATCGCCTACCTGTTCGTGCGAAAGTACGGGGCCTCGCCGCAAACGCTCGCGGTCGTCTTCTTCGCGATCGGCATCCTGCAGGCTCTCTCCTTCCAGAGCGCTGTCTGGCTCGCCGGCCGGATCGGGCTCCTGCGCACGATGGTCTTCACCCACCTACCCTCGAACGTGCTGCTTGCCGCTGTCGCCTTCGCTCCCAACCTGCCGAGCGCGATCGTGCTCCTGCTCGCCCGCTTTCTCCTCTCGCAGGCGGACGTCCCGGCTCGGCAGGCCTATGTCGTCGCCGTCGTCGGGCCGAGCGAGCGTACTGCGGCCGCTGCCTACACCAACACGGCCCGCTACCTGACCCGGCCAGCCGCCCCGCTTCTTGCCGGCGCCGCTCTCCGGGGGGCACTCGGCGCCCCGTTTGTGATCGCGGGCGCGCTCAAGAGCGTGTACGACATCGGCCTCTTCATCCTCTTCCGCAACGTCGAGGTCGAAGGCGAACACGGAGGCGAGGGGCGACCGCGGGCAAATGGAGGACGGTAAGCGGACGACGGGGTTCGAACCCGCGACCCTCAGCTTGGGAAGCTGATGCTCTACCAACTGAGCTACGTCCGCGTGCCCCGATTGTAGCTCCGGCGCTGATCGGGGAGCCCTTACTCTTCAGCCTGTTGTGGATGCCGACGCCGTCGAGATCCGTGTCCTCGGCTGCCTGATCGAGAAGCAGCGGACGACGCCCGACGCCTACCCGCTCTCGTTGAACTCGCTTCGCCTCGCGTGCAACCAGGCGACGGCCCGCGATCCTGTGGTCGCCTACGAGGAGCGCGAGATCAAGGCTGCGCTCGACCGCATGTCGAACCGGGGCTGGACTCGGTTTGCAAGCGGTGCGAGCAGCCGCGCGCTGAAGTACCGGCACCTCCTCGATGAAGCGCTCGAGCTCTCCGGGCCCGAGCTGTCGCTGCTTGCCGTGCTCATGCTGCGCGGCGCGCAGACGGTCGGCGAGCTGAAACAACGCAGCGAGCGGCTGCACCGATTCGAGTCGATCGCGGAGGTCGCGCAGACGCTCGATGCGCTCATGCAGCGGGAGCTGGTGGAGCGACTCGAGCGGCGCCCGGGCCAAAAGGAGGAGCGCTGGGCGCAGCTTCTCGGCGACCGGGCCCAGGAGACCGTCGAGGTCGAGCCCCCGGAATCTCCACCGCGCGGCGATGACCGGGTCGGCGCGATCGAGGAGCGGCTCGAACGACTCGAGCGCGCTTTCGACGATTTGTCGAGCCGCCTCGATAAGGTGCCCGACCGTGAGTAAGCCCCTCGAGCAGCTCAAAGCACGGCTGGGCAAGATCACCGACCTCGAGCGGATCAGCCGGGTGCTCAGTTGGGACCAGCAGACGATGATGCCCCCGGCCGGATCCGACCACCGGGCCGATCACCTAGCGACGCTGCGGCGGATCGCGCACGAGCTGTTGCGCGCGGACGAGACCGGCAGGCTGCTCGACGAGCTGCGCCCGCTGGAGGAATCTCTCGAGCCCGAGTCGGACGACGCAGCCCTGATCCGGCTGGCACGGCGCGACTACCAGAAGGCTGCCCGTGTTCCCACGGACCTGCGAGCCGAGATGGCGCACGCTGCCGCGCAGGCTCGTCCCGTGTGGGTCAAGGCCAAAGCGGAGTCGAACTTCGAGCTCTTCCTGCCGACATTGGAACGAAACGTCGAGCTGCGGCGGCGCTACGTCGAGTGCTACGACGGAGTCGACGAGCCGTACGACATCCTGCTCGACGACTTCGAGCCGTACACGAGCACGGCCGAGGTGCGCGAGATCTTCGACGAGCTTAAGGCAGAGCTCGTACCGCTGATCGCCGAGCTCCGTGACACTGAAGTGGACGACTCGTTCCTGGTCGGAAACTTCCCGGTCGAGCGCCAGGAGCAAGTTGCGAAGGAGGTGGTCGAGCTCTTCGGCTTTCGACCAGACACCTGGCGGCTAGACCCCACCCAGCATCCATTCGCATCCGGCGCCGGGGTGGACGACGTCCGGATCACGACGAACTACGACCCCGAGACGATGAAGTCGTTCTTCTCGACCATGCACGAGTACGGACACGGCCTTTACTCGCACCAGCTCCCGCGGAGGCTCGAACGGCTCCCAACCGGCAACGCCTGCTCGCTCGGCATCCACGAGTCTCAGAGCAGGCTGTGGGAGAACCTCGTCGGGCGCAGCCCGCAGTTCTGGCGCTTCTTCTACCCGCGCGTACAGGAGACGTATCCGGAACCGCTCGGTCGGGTCGAACTCGACCGCTTCGTTACCGGCATCAACCGCGTCAAGCCGTCGTTGATCCGGATCAAGGCGGACGAGGTGACGTACGGCATGCACATCATCCTGCGCTTCGAGCTCGAGCAGGACATCATCAACGGTCGCGTCGAGCTCCGAGACCTCCCGCAGGTGTGGAACGAGAGGATGCACGATTACCTCGGTGTGGACGTCCCCGACGACGCGCACGGCGTGCTCCAGGACACGCACTGGGCGTCGGGGTTGATCGGGTACTTCCCGACCTACCTGCTGGGGACTGTCATGTCGGTGCAGCTCTGGGAGAAAGCGCTCGAGGACGTCCCCGATCTAGAAGACCAGATCGAGCGCGGCGAGTTCGGCGCGCTGCGCGGGTGGCTCGGCGAGCACGTACACGCGCACGGCAGGAAGTTCTCGCCGCAGGAGACGCTCGAGCGTGCGACCGGGAGCCGGATCGACGCGAAGCCGTACCTCGCGTATCTCCGCGCCAAGTACGGCGCGGGCGTGGCCGCCTAACTGAAGAGACCTGCTGTGAAATTCCGCCGGGCCGGATGACGCTCCAGACACGGCCGAATTTCACACCAGGTCTCACGCCGGCCAGGCTTCTGCGAGCCGGCGGCGCGTTTCGGCCAGGTGTTCCGGCAGCACCTTCACGTCTGCAAGCACGGGCATGAAATTCGTGTCACCGGCCCAGCGAGGGACGACGTGCAGGTGGACATGGTCGACGACACCGGCGCCGGCGATCCGCCCGAGGTTCCAGCCGACGTTGTAGCCCTGCGGCGCGTAGAGCTGAGCCAGCGCGCCCATGCCGGCAGAGGCCAGCCGGTGGAGCTCGAGCACTTCCTCAGCAGCGAGCTCGCCGAATTCACCGATGTGCCGGACCGTCGCGACCATGAAGTGGCCGGACGAGTACGGGTACTTGTTCAGGAGAGCGATCGCGTTCTCGCCTCGGTGAACGACCAGTCGCTCCGCGTCGTCGCCTTCCACGGCCATGCAGAAGACACATCCGGGCTCCTCGTCGGCGGACTTGATGTACTCGAGGCGCCAGGGCGCCCACAGTTGCTTCACTCGGCCGAGTCTAGAGCGGCTGATCGGCGGACTCGAACGGAATGGCTTCCGGCTCGATCCGAGCGCGCAGCATGGCGAGGAACATCATCGACCCGACCATGGCCAGGACCAAGATCAGAGAGGAGGTGATGAGGATCGCCTGGAGAGTGAGCATGTCGCGAGTGGAACGGGCCACTCACGACTTCGGTTACGCGGTCCCAAGTCCTGCTTCCTAGGGGATCAGCGTCGCGGCCGCGAAGCGACCTGCGCCGCCGGCTGTGAAGCGGGCCGTGACCTTGCGCTGCCCGCAGACCAGTGCGGCGGCGAGGCCGGCCGAGTAGCGCTTGACCTCGCTTGGCCCGCTGACCGTGAGCTTCGAGCCGAGCGGGCCGCGGAGCTCCGCAGCGAACACACCGTCGAGCGGAGTGTTGAAATTGAACGTCTTCTGCTGGCCGCGGCGGGTGAAGCGCCCGTTCAGATGCCTGAGCGGCGCCCTCTTCCAGGGCTTGAGCACGTCCTGCTCGATCGCGGCGAGAGCAGCTGGGTCGGGCGTGAACATCGGGTCGTAGCCCCACGTGGTCTCCGGGAGGCCGAGCTTCACCTCGTTGAGGTGCATGAACGATTCCGCAAAAGACTCCCCAGGGTTCTGGAGGTAGTGGTCGGCCTCGTCGCCGGGGAACGCCACGCCCGAGGCTGCTTTCTGGCAGACGCCTTCGTAGGTCGCCCAGCGCTTCGTGCCGAAGGCGACCGCCGGCCAGGGATCGTTGCTCCTGTTGTTCGCGACGTGATGACCGTACTCATGCGTCACGACCTCTTCGACGGTGCTCCAGGGGGTGTCCTCGCCGACCGTGATGATCTGGCCGGTGGCGGGGAAGTAACAGCCGTCCGCCTCCTGGGTGTGACAGAGAATGCCGACCTCGGCCGGAGTAGCGAGGTAGATCTTGACGGTGGAGATCTCGCTGCTGTGCACAAGGCTGTCGACGAAGTCGGCCGTGGCCTGGTTCACCGCCGGGTCGACGGGGTACTCGCCCGACGATTGGACCGTGACTTGCGCGCCGCTCTTCGTGGTGTAGACGCCACCCCAGGCGCCCGGAGGTACCGAGAGGAAGCGCAGCTGCCGGTAGACGACCCGTGAGCGGACCCGTCCGATTCCCTGGCCCAGCCCGTACACGCTTAGCCGCTTGGCCGTCGGCCGCTCTGCCGCAGGCGACGCGCTGCCGGCCGCGAGTGCGACGGCTGTGACGAGTAGCAGAGCAAGACCCCTGCGTCCGTGCGGTGCGGACATGCCATTAGTCCTCGGGGCCGCCGGAGGGAGCCTAGATGACCCGAATGAGGGAGTTGCCCGAAGGCACCACGCGCCTGTGATCCGATTTTGAGGATCTCGTAAAGAACGGCCCAGGTCTCGAGCGGGCATGGTAGGAGTACCGGCGGTGAGGGTAGTCCGGATAGTCGCCATCGCGGCGGTCGCTGTAGCTCTTGTTGCTTTTTCGGGGACGTCGTCTGCGTCTCCAAAGAGCGGACAGGCGTGCGAAGACGGGCTGCCGGCATACACAACCGGTCCCGAGGTTGTGTTTGGAAGGCCCAAGACGCTGGCTGCTGCTCAACAGCTGCAGACGCAGGTTGTGGCGCAAGGCTTCAAGTTCACATCGATCGAGCTCGGCTGCAGCGAGTTCCGCGTCGTCATTCGCGGCTACGACACATACGCCACTGCCGTGGCCATCCAGGAGGAGGCACGGAAGTCCACCTTCCAGCCGACGGTCGAGTGCTACCAGGCACCTGACAAGAACGGTGAGATCGAAGTCGACATGGGACACGAACCTGACCTCGACTCGGCTAATGCCCTTATTGCCGTTGCTGCGGAACGCGGGCTTCTGCATGCGCAGCTCGAGGCCGACCCATGCGGCGGGTACGAGGTGATGATGAAGGGCTTCGTCGATCGAGCACAGGCGGCCGCATTCGCGGGCGAGGCCTACAGCGTCGGCTTCGATGCCCACGTCGAAGCGGAGAGCTAGCGCTTCAGAGCCAGCGCTTGTACTTGAAGAAGCCGATCATCCCGATGATCACGGTCACCATGAGGCCGGCGACGATCCAGAAGGCCAGGCGCGTCCCCTCGCCGGGGAAGAGGACGTTCATTCCGAAGATTCCGGAGATGAGCGTCAGCGGGAGCAGGATCACCGAGAACACCGTCAGGATCCGCAAGACGTCGTTCTGGCGGTGCGAGATCACGGACTCGTTCGTGCTCTCGAGAGCTTCGACGACTTCCTTGTAGTTGTCGAGCAGGTCCCAGATGCGCTCCGACGCGTCGACGAGGTCGTCGAAGTAGAGCTCGAGTTCCTCGGGAAGGAAGCGCTCGATGTGCCGCTCGAGCAGTCGCAGCGCCGGGCGCTGCGGCTTGATGATCTTGCGGTAGGAGATGATCTCCTGCTTCACCTTGGAGATGTCGGTGACGATCTCCTCCGAGCGGCGGTCCTCGATGTCGTCCTCGATCGAGTCGAGCTTGTAGGCGATCTTGTCGAGGATCGGGAAGCAGTAGTCGAAGAGATCGTCCAACACCTCGTAGAGGAGGCGCCCTGATCCCTTGCTGAAGAGCTGCTCGCGGAAGCGCTCGTCCTCCTGAACGCGGTTGAAGAGCCGCGTGACCGGCAGCAGCTCGACGTTCGAGATCGTGACGAGGTAGTCGGGACCGAGGAAGAAGTCGAGCTCGCCGGCGTTTAGACGCTGGACGTTCTTGTCGTATGCGGGGAAGTGGAGGACACCGAAGAGATAGCCGTCATCGACGTAGTCGTCGACCTTGGGCCGCTGGCGCTTCGACAGGACGTCCTCGACATCGAGCGGGTGCCAGCCGAAGCGCCCGCGCAGCGCGTTGACCGTTTCGGGATCGATCGGGGGGTCGAGGTGGATCCAGGTGAGGCCGTTGGCGCTGAGCTCAGCGACGCGTGGTTCCGGGCGCGGTGCGACCGCCTCTGCGTACCCGCGAGGTCTCGTCCGCCGGATGCGGGGCAGGTTGGGCATCGGTACTGAGCGGCTCGTCGGTCGTTGGCGCCATGTTCGCCATGGTACCCGGGACGCCTGCGAAGGAGCCGATGTGCGGGGTGAGGTGGAGGTGCGCGGGAATCCGTCTTTCCAGCGTCAGCGCATACATCGACGCCAGCAGGCAGATCGCTGCAGCCGCCGGCCAGAGCGCACGTGGTTCCGCCTGGAGGACGAACCCGCCCGCTGCGGGGCCGATCAGCCAGCCGAGCTGCCAGGAGAAGCTGGAGAAGGCCATGTACCGGCCGAGCAGCCGCGGTTCGGCCAGGTCGACGACGAGCGGCGCATAGATCGCTCCGTGCAGGCATTCGCCCAGAGCGAACCCGGCAACCGCGATACCGAAGACGATGGCAGCCTGAGTTCCGGTGAACCAGGTCCCGCCGGCTAGCACTGCGATGAACGTGCCGGCCCAGATCACGCCCATCAGCGCGAGCCCGCGCAGCCGGCGCTTGCCTTCGACGAGCTTCACGATGGGCAGCTGCCCGAGCGCGACCCCGCCCGCGAAGACGAACCAGAGCACACCGATTGCAGGCTCACTTACGTGCGCGGTGTTCTTCGCGAACGGCGGGAGGAGCTCGCTCATCACGGCGATCCCTGCGCCGATGAAGATGACATTGAGGACGATGTACCGGAGAAACACACGGTTGCGGAGCACGTCGGCGTAACGGCCGGGCTCGTGGTGCGCCTCGACATGACGCGGCGCGGGTACGAGCCGCAGCACTGCGACGAAGACGAGAAACGTCGCGGCATCGAGCAGGAAGAGAAACGTGAACGTGCTCGGGTGCGCCGTTCTCGCGATCGCGCCGGCCACCAGTCCACCGAGCGCGATGCCGAGGTTCATAGTCATCCGTTGCTGCGCGAAGGCGGCGTGACGCCGGTCCTTGGGCGTAAGTGAGCTGAGGAGCGTGGACTGGCTCGGCCAGAAGGAGCCGCTACCGAGACCGACGAGTGCGTTCAGCGCAAAGGCCTGCCAGGGGTTGCGAATGAGTGGGAACAGCGCGAAGGCGACTGCCATCACGATCAGAGCGCCGGCCAGGACCCTGCGCGGTCCGAGCCGGTCGGAGAGTGCACCGCCGACGAAGCCCGAGATGAGCCCCGCAGCAGAGTTGGACGCGACGACGAGACCGGCGACGCCGAGCGAGATCCCGCGCACGTTGTGGAGGTAGATGATCAGGAAGGGCCCGATGACCCCGTTCCCGAACATGTTGGCGAGCCCGCCTGCCTGCAGGATCCAGACGTCCCGCGGCAACTGCGGATTCAGGCTGCGAAGGTAGGCCCGCACCGCGCGCGAGCCTAACCGTGCGGACCCTTCCTAAGCGGCAGCGTGGATGGCGTACACCTCGATCGGAGCGGCGCCGATCAGCATGACGCGACACGGTGCACGCTTCAGCACGTGCTCCACCGTAGTGCCGAAAACCGACATGCCACGGCTCGCTGGCCGCTTGCGGGGCGCGCCAAGCACGATGATCTCGGGCGCGCTGAGTGCGGCCTCTTCAAGAATCGCGGCGGCGGCATCGCGTGCGCGAACGCGGCGAATTGAGACTCCAACGCCGTAGGAGGCGGTGATCGCAGACGCCCGTTCGAGCAGGTCGTGCGCACGCGCCTCTTCGTCCCGCATGTGTGCATCGAGGGGCAAGAGGGCCGGGACCTCGACCACGGCGACCGCCGTGATCACGCCGGACCGAGCAGCAGCAATCCGGCAGGCGACGTCCATCGCCTTCTCGGATTCCGGATTGCCCGCGATCGGGACGAGAACCCGCCGGTAGCCCAGCGTGCTTGCCATCGCTTCGACCGTAGACACTTCCGCCCTAAGTTCCCCTTAAGGCTCGCTTCTCGAGGCTTAAGAAGACGCTAAGACAAGGCAGCTTCGGCGGGATCCACGATCCGGTAGCCGACGCCCGGCTGATTCAGGAGATACCGCGGCCGCGCCGGATCCGGCTCGATCTTGCGCCGTAGGTGTGACACGTGAACGTGGAGGTAGTTCGACTCCTCCTGGAACGCCGGGCCCCAGACCTCGCGGAGCAAGGCCGGGTGCGTGAGCAGCTTCCCCTCGTTCTGCGCGAGCACACGCAACAGGTCGTACTCGATCGGAGTCAGGGGCACCGGCCGCTCGTCCATCGTCACGACGCGCTTCTCCAGATCGATGACGAGGTCGCCGATCGTGATCAGGCGCTCGGCGGAGGGAGCTGCGCGTCGGAGGACGGCGCGCAGGCGCGCGAGCAGCTCCTCGCCGCTGAATGGCTTGGTGATGTAGTCGTCTGCTCCCGCGTCGAGCGCGTCGACCTTCTCCTTCTCCTCGCCGACTGCGGAGAGGACGACGATCGGTGCGTGGTACCACGTCCGCAGCTCGCGACAGACATCGGTGCCGCGGCCGTCGGGAAGGAGGACATCGAGGATGATCGCCATCGGGGGTCGCATCCCGGCCTTCATGAGCGCGTCCTGGGCTGTTGCGGCTGTGTCCACCGCATAGCCCGCCCCGCGGAGCTTCATCTGCACCGCGCGGAGGATCTGAGGCTCGTCGTCCACGACGAGGATCCGCCCGTTGCTCATCTCGCCGCCGCAGCGGGGACGTTTGCGGCCGGCAGCGCAAGTGCGAACGTCGTTCCGGTATCCGGCCCCGACTCGATCCAGAGCCGGCCACCATTCAACTGCGTGAAGCCACGCGCGATTGCAAGGCCCAAGCCTGTGCCTGCGCCGCCCTCGTCGTTTGTCCCACGTGCGAACGGTTCAAAGATCCGCTCGCGCTCCCCAAGGGGGATGCCCGGTCCGTGGTCACTGACTCGCACGATCACCTCGTCGCTGAGCGACTCGGCACGCAGTTCGATTCGATCGGCGGGTGACGAGAACTTCAACGCGTTCTCGAGCAGGTTGACGAGAACGTGTTCGAGCTGGGCGGCGTCGACACGTACGGGAGGGGAGTCGTCCGGCAAGACGGCGTCGATGCGGATGTTCTCCGGTCCGATCGCCTCGAGAGCCCGGGCAATGAGCCCGTCGACGGTCCACAGCTCCGGCGTCGGGCGCGCTGCACCTGCTTCGAGCCGTGAGACGTCGAGCATGTTCGAGACGAAGCGATTCAGTCGTCGCACCTGGAGCCGAATCGCCGAGTAGAGCTCTTCCCGTTCGTCGGGCGACAGCGCTTCGCTCGAGCTCTCGAGTACGTCGCTCGCCGTCATGATCGCGGTGATCGGCGACCGTAGGTCGTGACTGACAGAACGGAGGATCGCAGTCTTCGCCGCGTCGCTCCTCCGGAGCGCCACGGCCTCGCTCGCGTCGCGGGCGAGTCTCTCGGCTTCGGCCGCACGGCGGCGCGCGCGGGCTGCAAGCTCGCTGACGCAGATCGCTGTGACGAGGTACACGGCCAGCGCCACCCAGTTCTCAGAGTCCGCGAGCCGAAACGTGTGCGTCGGCGGGAGGAACAAGAAGTTGAAGGCGAGCATGCTCACGACCGAGACCGCGACTGCGTAGGAGAGCCCCCACAGCGCTGCGACGGGGAGGACCGCAAAGAGGTAGAGCACGCCGAGGCTGAGCACGGGCGCGATTGGCCGAAGAGCGTAGATCGCTCCTGTCACGAGCGCGACCGAACCGAGGCTGAAGAGAGCTGCCCTGACGCGCATTGGCATCTCCTCCGAAGGTTACGCCCGCAGCCCCGGGTTGCGGGCGAACAGCTTAAGAACTTCTAGAGATTCCGCGCGTCGCTCCCTCGCACCTCGACGGCTCGCTAGCTTCAGAGATAAGGACCGGCAGCAACGACAGTGATCGATACGAACGAACAGGAGGCGCCGACTGCGCATATCGCGCAGCGAGGTGAGCGCCTCGACTCTCTGAAGAGAGTCGTCGTCGGGCCGCCGCGTGCGACGGGCGAGATGCACGAAACACTGCTCTCGAAGACGCTGGCGTTGCCGATCTTCGCATCGGACCCGCTTTCCTCGGTGGCATACGCTACGGAAGCGGCGCTTGCGGTTCTCATCGCCGCGTCGCTCGGATCCGCCCACCTTGTCCTGCCGGTCTCGCTGGCCATCGCGGCAGTCCTCGCGATCGTCGTGCTCTCGTACGTCCAGACCGTCCAGGCCTACGAGACGAGTGGCGGCGCATACGTCGTCGCGAAAGACAATCTCGGGACCCTGCCGAGTCTCGTCGCCGCCGCGGCGCTGCTCGTCGACTACATCCTCACCGTTGCCGTTTCGGTCACAGCCGGCGTCTTTGCCCTCACCTCGGCCGTGCCGTCGCTCGCCTCGCACCAGGTGGGTCTTTCGCTGTTCTTCATCCTCCTGCTCACCGTCGTGAACCTGCGCGGTGTGCGCGAGTCCGGAATCCTCTTCGCAGTACCCACGTATGCCTTTGTCGTCGTGATGTTCGCGCTGATCGGAACAGGCGTCGGCAAATGCGCGGCAGGCGCCTGCCCGCAGGCACACGTTCCCGATCCACTCGCGGCCGGCGCCGGCGCAGTCGGCGTGCTCGTCCTCTTGCGGGCGTTTTCCTCCGGCGCGGCGGCGCTAACCGGCGTCGAAGCAATCTCGAACGGTGTCAATGCATTCAAGCCACCGCAAGGACGAAACGCGGCCAAGACGCTCCTTGTGATGGGAGCTATCGCGATCACGCTCTTCTTGGGGGTGTCCTACCTCGCCGTGCACATGCACGCTCGTCCCAGCGGATCCGTTTCTGTCATCTCGGAGATCGCGCGCACCACGTTCCCCGCATCGTCCTGGACCTCGTTTCTCTATTACGCCGTGCAAGGTCTGACGTTCGCGATCCTCGTGCTCGCCGCGAACACGTCCTATCAGGGGTTCCCTCGCCTCGGTGCCGTCCTCGCGCGGGACCGATTCTTTCCTCGTCAGTTCATCAACTTGGGCGACCGGCTGGTCTATTCGAACGGGATCGTGGTCCTCTCCGGTCTCGCCGCGTTTCTCGTCTGGATCTTCCACGCGAACGTTCTCGCACTCATCCATCTGTACGTGATCGGGGTCTTTACCGCCTTCACGCTGTCTCAGGCCGGGATGGTGCGGTACTGGCTACGGCGCCGCGATCCCGGCCGGCGCATGAAGGCGCTGATCAATGGGTTCGGTGCGCTCGCAACGTTCGTGGTCGCGATTCTCGTCATTCAGACGAAGTTCCTCGCGGGCGCGTGGGCGGTAACCGTCGCCATTCCCGTCCTCGTGCTCGCGTTCTACGGCGTGAACCGTCACTACCGAAAGGTGGAGCGGCGACTCCGCGCCGGCGCTGCCGCGGTCGCGGCTGCCCCGCCCGCCACCAACGAGGTCGTTCTCTACGTCGAATCCACCGACGCAGCTCTCCGCGAGGCGCTCGCGTATGCGCGGAAGATCTCGGGTGACCGCTTCCACGCGATTCACGCGCCCGGACGGAAGTCGGATCCGGGCATTCGCCCCCGCTTCCGCGAGCTGACCGACCTCCGGCCCGATCTCGAAGTCCTCGCGCCCGAGAACGGCCGGGCGGACGCGGTCATCGAGTACCTCTGGGCACTGCCGCGCGGAGAGTCGAACTTCGTGACGGTGATCATTCCCGAGCTCTTCCGCCGACGGTCGTTAATCGCCGCACTCTCGCGCCGCACCGAGCTGTCGCTCAAAGTCCGGCTTCTGCGTGAACCCGGCGTCGTCATCAGTGACGTGCCCGTCCTCGCGGGCAACGGAGGCTCGGCATCGCCCAAACGTGTCGTGTGCCGCATCCTCGTCTCGGGAGCGCATGCAGCGTCGATGCGCGCCGTCAACTACGCCGGGACGCTCGGCGTGGAGGACACGCGGGCGGTGTTCTTCGCCTTCGACTCCGACGAGGCCGGCCGTCTGCGTGAGGAGTGGGCGAACCTCGGGATTTCGCTGCCACTGGAGATAGAGGAGGCGCACTTCCGGGACATGGGCGACCCACTCATTCGCTATCTCCGCAAAATCACGGCCGATCCGGATGCCGTAGCGGTCGTGATCATGCCGGAACTGATCTTCAGCGGCCCACAGAGGCTCCTCCACAACCAGCGCGCCCTCTACATAAAACGCCTGCTCCTCTTCGAGCCAAGAGTCATCCTCACCAGCGTTCCCTACAGACTGGACTGACCTCCGGCGCGAAGGCCGGCTTTGCCGGACTTCGTTTTCCCAGCGCTCCCCGGTGAGCGAACCGAACGAGATCATCATGGCGACGCGTCAGCGTCGCCGGATCTCGTTCGGGAGTGCGCCTGGCAGGAATCGAACCTGCGACCTTGCGCTCCGGAGGCGCACGCTCTATCCCCTGAGCTACAGGCGCGGGACGATTAGTGTAGCCCGGGTGGAGGTGACCGCCCGGACTGCGACGCTGGAGCTTGCCCAGACCTTCGTCATCTCGCGCGAGTCGAGCGACACAGCGGAAGTCGTCTTCGTGGAGGTGCAGCACGGGAAGGTCTCGGGTTTCGGCGAGGCAGCTCCGATCGACCGCTACGGAGAGAGCGCCGAGTCCGTGCTCGCCTACGTGGAGGAGCACGCCGACCTGCTTGGAGACGACCCGTTTGCGCTCGACGCGATCGAGCATCGACTTCCTCCGCGTGAGTGGGCGGCACGGGCCGCGATCGACGCCGCTCTTCACGACCTTCAGGGGAAGCTCGTCAGCCTGCCGGTGTGGCGCCTGCTCGGGCTGGAACGCGAGGGCCCGCCGACGTCGTGGACGATCTGGCTCGGCGATCCGGACGACATGGCACGGCGCGCGGCCAGAGCCGTGGACTTCACTCGGCTGAAACTCAAGCTGGGCGCCGGCGACGGACTGGACGTGGAGCGGGTGCGCGCCGTTCGCGAGGTCACACAGGCGTCGCTCCAGGTCGACGTGAACGAGGCCTGGACGTTCGACGAGGCACACGACGTGTTACCCCAGCTCGCGGAGCTCGGCGTCGAGTACTGCGAGCAGCCTCTACCCGCCGGCGATCCGGACGGGCCACGACTGAAAGAAACGTCGCCGCTACCGATCTACGTCGATGAGGACTGCCATCGTTTGAGCGACGTCGCGGTCTGCGCGGAGCGTGCACACGGCATCAACATCAAGCTCGCGAAGTCCGGCGGCATCCGTGAAGCCGTGCGTATGGCCCACGCGGCGCGCGCCCTCGACCTCGGTGTCATGCTCGGCTGCATGGTGGAGTCGGGGCTCGGCATCGCGGCGGCTGCGCAGATTGCAAGCCTCTGCAACCACGTCGACCTCGACGGCAACCTCCTTCTCGCGGACGATCCGTGGCCGGGCGTCGAGTTCAGCGCCGGCATCCAGTGGCCTGCAGAGCAGGCTGGCCTCGGGGTGCGTACCGGTGCCAGGCACGGGAACGAGACGCGCGCCAAAGTGCCACGCGACACGGGCTCGGCCCCGCACTGAGCGACGCGGAACGGGACGTACCGGTGCCAGGCACGGATACGCAGGCGTCACCGAAGCGTTACCTGATCCTCGCTGAAGAGTTCTCGCACGATCCGCACTACGCCAAGACTGCACGCGGGGTCATGCGTTACCGGCGCGATTCCGTCGTCGTGATGCTCGACTCCAAGCGCGCGGGCGACACTGAGGACGGCGTCCCGATCGTCGGCACGGTCGACGAGGCGCTTTCTTTCAACCCGGACACCGCGCTCGTCGGTGTCGTCACCCAGGGCGGCCACTTTCCCGGCGACTGGCAGGAGCTGCTGAAGAGCTGCGTCTTGGAGGGCCTTGATCTCGAGAACGGTCTCCATGTTCGCCTGCGCGACATCCCTGGTCTACCTGAGCTCGCCGAGAGGCACGGCGTCTCGCTGCGCGATCTGCGCGAACCGCCCGCGGACCTGAGCACGGCGACCGGAGCGAATCTCGAAGTTGACGCGACCATCGTCCTGACCGTCGGTTCCGACTGTGCGATCGGGAAGATGACCGCGACCTGCGAGCTCGATCTCGAGGCCCGCAAGCGAGGCCTGAAATCGGTCTTCGTTCCGACCGGGCAGACCGGGATCGCGATCGCGGGCTGGGGGATCTCGGTCGACGCGGTGGTCTCCGACTTCCTCGCAGGCGCGGCAGAGCGCCTGGTGGTCGAGGGCGCGAAGCGTGGCGACCTCCTCTGGGTGGAAGGACAGGGCGCGATCCTCCATCCGGTCTACTCAGGGGTGACCGTCGGCCTGATCCACGGGAGCGCACCGCATCTGTACGTGCTCTGCCACGAGGTGGGGAGGACGGTGGTCGAGGGCGACCCGACGGAATCGCCGATCGTGAGCCTGACGGAGCTGATCGACCTTCACGAGCGCATGTCGCTGAAGCTCCGGCCGGCCACGGTCGCTGCCATTGCCCTGAACACCTCGACCGTGTCCGAAGAGGAGGCCCGCTCGGCCATCGCCGCCGCCGAGGAGGAGACCGGCCTGCCGGCGGACGACCCGGTTCGGTTCGGAGCGGGAAGACTCCTCGATTCGGTACTGGCTGTGCGGGCTTCGCCCATGCAGCCGTCTTAACCAGCGACTTAGGTCGAGGGAACTTTCGAATACCCCCGAGCGGGCGCTCAAACTCGTGCCCTGATCTGCCGAAGAAAGGGGCATGTGGCGGATCACTGCGGTCCTGGCGTGCGCCTGCGCGGCTCTAAGCCTTGCGGGCGGTGCCTCGAGCACCACCTTCGGCGTCGCCGACGACGCCGGAAAGTACTCCGAGGACGGCGGCGCAAGCTTCTTTCACATGCTCACGGACCTCGGGATGACCGAGAACCGGATGGCGGTCTTCTGGGACCCTTCGAAGCCGAACACCATCTTCGACCAGGCCTTCTTCGACCGTGCGCTGCCGAATGCGATGCGCCATGGCATCGAGGTGGTCTTCGCGATCTATCCGGAGAAGGCCCGCTCACTCGTCGACACGCCCAACGGCGTCGAGCTCTTCGCGCAGTACGCCGCCAAGGTCGTCGAGCGTTACCCCTACGTCCGCAAGGTCATCTGCTTGAACGAGGGCAACCAGCCGCGCTTCCACCAGCCCCAGTTCGACGAATCCGGCAAAGGGATCTCCGGCTACGTGCAGGAGCAGGCGATGGCGGCCTGCTACGACGCGGTCAAGGCGGTCGACCCGAAGATCACGGTGATCGCCTTCGGTCTCTCACCGCGCGGCAACGACGACTTCGAAGCGTCCAGCAACGTCTCGCATTCGCCGATCCGCTTCCTGGAAGAGGTCGGTCAGGCGTATCGCGCCAGCGGCCGGACGAAGCCGATCGCGGATGAGGTTTCCATCCACTGTTACCCCAACGTGAACACCGATGCGCCGACGGTCGGGTACGCCTGGCCGAAGATCGGCTGCGCCAACTTCGACCGCTTCAAGCAGGCATGGTGGGATGCCTTTCATGGTACGGCCCAGCCGTTGTTCCGCGAGTCGGGAGACACCGGGCCCGGACCGTTCGTGCACATCTACGTCGACGAAGTCGGCTACCAGGCGAAGATCGCACCAGAGAAGGCGAGCCTGTACACGGGTGCAGAGAATGTCCCCGCGATCGACGAGGCCACTCAGGGGTCCTACTACGCGCAGCTGATCGCGATGATGGCGTGCGACCCGAACGTGGCGCTCCTGAACTTCTTCCACGCGGTCGACGAGACGAGTCTGCCGGCGTGGCAGAGCGGGCTCGTTCTACCGGACGGCACGCGGCGCGCCTCCTTCTCCACGGTCAAGAACGCGATCATGGCCAACCAGCAGTGCAGCGGCACGCCTGTGCAATGGCGCCACACGGATCGCATCGTCGGCGGGCAAGCGACCTTCAAGCTGCCCGGTTCGTTCCTCGTCCGCGCTTCCGAAGGATTCTCGTACGACGTGCAGATCACTCGCGCGGCGAGCACCCGCAGGCTTACCGGCGCCGTGGGCCAGGGTGAAGCGGCACGCGACGTCCTCTTCAAGCTGCCGAAGCTGAGACGCGGTACGTACCGGGTCACGGTTACGCTCCATGCGGAGAGCAACCCCGACCGCACGGCCACCTTCACGCGCACCTTCCGCGCCTAGCGGACATGTCCCCTCCGGCCGGTCTTCAACGGTGGCCGGATGCGATATAAAAACCGACATGGCTGATCCGCGCGTGGCGAAGCTGGCCGATCTGCTCGTCAACTACTCGTTGGAGCTCAAGCCGGGCGAAATCGTCCGGATCGACGGGGGGACTGTGGCGGCGCCGTTCGTCCGGGAGCTCTACCGAGCGGCTCTATGTGCCGGCGCCAATCCGCGGACGCGCGTCGAGGTCGAGGGGATCGACGTCATAGCGGTCAGAGAAGCGTCCGAAGAGCAACTGACCTTCATCTCCGAGATCGACCGCTTCGAGATCGAGCACGTCGACGCGATCGTGACGATCTGGGGCGACCGAAATACGCGCGCCCTCAGTCAGGCCGATCCGCAGCGTGTCAGCAGGAAGATCGCGTCGCGACGGAAGCTGACGAACCGCCTCTGGGAGCGGATCGACGACGGGAAGGCGAAGTGGGTCGGTACGAGGTTCCCCACGGACGCGCACGCACAGGATGCGGAAATGTCACTCGCGGAGTACGAGGACTTCGTTTATGGCGCGTGCCACGTGCGCGATGACGAGGACCCGGTCGAGCACTGGCGCGGGGTCTCCGTCCAGCTGAACGAACGCGCGCGCGAGCTGAACACGTCCACCGAGTTCCGGGTCGTTGGGCCGGACACGGATTTGCGCTTCAACGTCACGGGCCGCGAGTGGCTCGCGGCGGACGGCAAGTTGAACATGCCCGACGGCGAGATCTTCACGAGCCCCGTCGAAACCGAAACCGTAGGCGAGATTCGCTTCTCGTTCCCGGCCATCTTTCAGGGGCGCGGGGTGGAGGACGTTCGCCTGCGCTTCGAGGGCGGTCGCGTCGTCCGTGCCGATGCGGGCAAAGGGAACGAGTTCCTGCAGTCTCTCCTCGACATGGACGCGGGGGCGCGCGTCCTCGGCGAGGTCGCCTTCGGCCTGAACTACGAGATCGACCGCTTCACGCGCGACATCCTGTTCGACGAGAAGATCGGCGGGACGATGCACTTCGCGCTCGGCTCGAGCTTCAAGAAGCTCGGCGGCCGGAACGAGTCGGGTCTGCACTGGGACATGATCTGCGACCTCCGCGCTGGCGGGGAGGTCTACGCCGACGGCGAGCTCGTCTGGAAGGCGGGACATTTCCTCCGCGAGCCGGGCGTCGTGGTACCCGAGCCGGTCGCAGCTTCCTGACCCGCGTCGCCGTCATCGCCGATACGCATCTCCCGCGTGGGACGCGGGCGCTGCCCGAGGAGTGCGTGCGGTTGATCGCGAGTGCCGACATGGTGCTGCACGCCGGGGACTTCGTGTCGGCGCAATTCCTGCAGGAGCTCGAGAAGCTCGGGCCGCCCGTCACCGGCGTCTGCGGAAACATGGATGAGCAGGCCCTCAAGCAGGCGCTGCCGAAGCAGCGGGTCGTCGAGGTCGACGGCGTGCAGATCGGGATGGTGCACGACCCGGGCCCGCGCGAGCGGCGCGAAGCCCGGCTCGCAGCCCGCTTCGAGGACTGCGGCGCCGTCGTCTACGGGCACACGCACGTCCCGCAGGTCGAGCGGTTCCAGCATCTGTGGGTACTGAATCCGGGTTCGCCAACCGAGCGTCGGAGCGCGCCTGCCCACTCGATGATCGTCCTCAGCATCCGGGGAGCCCGCATCACGCCCGAGCTGGTCACGCTCTAGGATCGACTTGACAGGGCGAACAGGTGTTCGGTATGGTACGAACACATGTTCCCTCGACTGGCAGTCCTCCTCCTGGTTATCGCCTTCGTAGTGGGCGTCGTCGCCCGGCCCTCCGGCGGCGCGGGGAAGCCCGTGGGGTATGTGGTGAAGCCGACGGACACTCTCTGGTCGATCGCGGCGACCCACTACGCGGGCGACCCGCGGCAGGGCATCTGGGAACTTCAGCAGCGCAACCACTTGCACAGCACGACACTCGTGCCGGGGCAGCGGTTGGTCTTGCCCTAGTAGTAGCTACCGGGCCGTCCCCCTTGTTAGGCCGGCTAAACGAAACGATCGGCGACCCGCTGGATCAGGCGTCGGTGTTCTGGCAGGAGCCAAAGGCTTACGCCTGCACCGATAAATATGAGAGCGACGGTGGCGTACACGCTCCACCACGGCGTCGTCCTGACGTGCTCGGAGGGGTGGAAGTGGTTGCCACCCCGGTCGATGTATTCGACGGTCTCCCAGACGCGGTAGGTGTACAGCCACACAGCTGCAGTCAAGGTTGCGCCGAGAACAACACCCGCGCCGTAGACCCTCGCAGTCCTCACTCTGCGGATTTTGAACTACGCAGCGAGCTTAGAAGCGCCGATTTCTCCCCCCGGTTAGTGGGCGGTTAGTCCGTTCCTTCAGCGTGGAGGCTCCCCGAAGAAAGGAGCCCCATGATGAAAGGGATTCGATTGCCGAACCCCGCGATGGTTGTCGCGATGCTGGCGCTTCTCGTGGCGCTCAGTGGCACCGCGGTAGCTGCCGGGATCGTCCCGAAGGCGAAGGTCGCATTGAACGCCCTCAAGCTTCAGGGTAAGACCGCAGCGCAGGTTGCGGCGTTGGCCCCGGCGCCGACAAGTGTGGGTGGCCTCGTCGCGATCAAGACCGCGCCCTGGTCGCTCGGTGCCGGTGCGGTAAACGACTTCACCGTAGCCTGCGACTCCGGCAAGAAGGTCAGCGGCGGCGGCTTCGATGGTGTCGCGCTGGCATTCCAGAGCCGGCCCGGCTCCGACGGCGCGAGCTGGAAGGTGACGCTCGCCAACCTCTCCGACACAGCGAGTGTGTCGGGGACGCTCTTCGCTGCTTGCATCGCCTAGTAACTGCACCACGATCGCCCCGCCCGTAACGTGGCGGGGCGATCGCCCCGTTACAGCTCCGTGAGCGGTAACCCAGCGGTATAGACCTTCTCACCGCGGAACAGACGCTGCTCGGGATCCCAGGGGAAGAAGATCACGACCTTCCAGGCGAGCCGCTCGCCGGAAGGAGGAAAGCCAAGCCATTCGGCCTTGTGCGTTCCGGTCACGTCGGCCTCTTCGCAGACGCCCTGCGGACCGATGACGATGTCCGTCAAGTCGAAGTGGATGTCGGGAAACGCGGAGAGCAACTCCATGTAGAAGCGCGCCGCTCCCTCATGTCCTTCCCAACGTTGCCCGCTCTGCGCGAGCTCGTAGACGCAGTTGGGTGTCAGCGTCGAGATCAGGCCGGGCAGGTCGCGCTCGTCCTCCGCAATCGAGTGACGCTGCCAGAGCTTGCGGATCTCGTTCTGCTCGTCAGCGGAGGCTTCGCGCTTGATCAGGTCCCGAATGTCTTCGGTCACGCGCCGAGCCTACAACTCAAGCGCTGGCTGCCACCTGGTACGGCTCGTCCGGCGCGTCACGCACGGGCGACGAGTCCGGCTCGAACAGGGCCGGCTGCCGCCGGAACGCGGCGAAGAACGCATCCACGACTGTCGGGGAGAACTGCGCGCCGCGGCAGCGTCGCACCTCGGCCGCCGCCTCGTCGACGCTCAGCGCGAGTCGATAAGGACGATCCGTCGTCATCGCGTCCCAGGCGTCCGCGAGCCCGACGATGCACGCTTCCTGCGGAATCGCGTCGCACGCGAGACGGTCGGGATACCCCTCACCGTCCCACCGCTCGTGGTGGTGCCGGATGATCGGCACTGCATCGTGCAACCGGCTGAAGTGAGAGACGATCTCCGCGCCGTCCGCGGGGTGGCGTTTGATCTTTTCGTACTCGTCGCGGTCGAGCGTCGCGGGCTTGGTCAGGATGCTGTCGGGGACCGCGATCTTCCCGATGTCGTGGAAGAGCCCGCCGAACCGGATCGCGTCGAGGCGGTCGCGCGCCAGTCCGAGCTCCTTCGCAACCGCGAGCGCGATTCCCTGCACGCGAGCCGAGTGTCCGGCGGTATACGGATCCTTTGCATCGACGGTCGCATTCAGGCTCTCGATCGCCTCGAGCGAGCTCTCCTCGAGCCTGCGGTACGACTCCATCAACTCCCCTGAGCGTGCCCGCAGGGTGACTGCCTGCCGCCTGATCGTCCACGACGCCTTACGGACGAGGAACGCGATCGCGGCGTACAGCGAGAGGAAGACTGCGATGACCACCATCCAGATGACGCGCTTCCCCGATGCGATGAAGCTTTCCGTGTGTGCGGCTTCGCATAGATCTCGTAGGCCCCAAGTGCCCGGTTGCCATCGGCGCTCATGATCGGCGCGTAGACCTCGAAGACATGGTCGATGCCGAGCCCGCGCTCGACCGTGTCCTCTTCGCCGCCGAGCTTGCTGATCGAGGCCTGCGCGCGTCTGTTGTCGATCGTCTCGCCGAGGTCGCCGAGCAGCGCAGACGAGAAGCGCCGGCCGATCCGCTCGGGAGCGCGGTTCGTCCACACGAGTGTCCCGTCCGGTCGCCACACCTTGACCGTCAGGAGGTCGGGCTGCCGGCGGAGCTGTGCCTTCAGCTGGAGCGGGAGATGCGGCGAGATGTGGAGTTTGTCGCCTCGAACGAGCTGGGGCCGAAGCACGCCGTCGACGTACTCCGTCAGGCTCGTGCTCGTGTCGTCGAGCGCCTGGCGTTGCAGCGAGGTTGTGAGCAACCAGCCGAGCGTCGTCGCGCCGATGAACAGGATCCCGGCGCTCGCCAGCAAGAAGACATGCAGCAGCGTGACCGAGCGGTGGAGCGCCCAGCCACCGGTGACCCCTAGAGGCGCGTGAGAAGGCATCTCGTCCTCAGGCCCGCTATCGGCCGGGCCGCAGGATGACTTGAGCGTCGCAAACCTAGAATCGACCCATGGATCTCGACGTCGTCTTCCTGGGCACCGCGGGCTCGATGCCCACCGCCCAGCGGGCCCCGGCCGCTCTCCTCGTCCGCCGGGGCGGCGACCGGCTGCTCTTCGACTGCGCCGAAGGGACGCAGCGCCAGCTGCTGCGGTCGTCCGTCGGCCTCGTCGAGCTCGGCGAGATCTTCGTGACGCACTTCCACGCCGACCACATCCTCGGGCTCCCGGGGCTGTTCAAGACCTTCTCGCTCCGGGGCCGCGAACGCCCCCTCGAGGTGTACGGCCCGCGTGGGCTCGTCGATCTGCTCGGGTCGCTGAAGCGGGTAGTGGGAAAGCTGTCGTACGAGGTGCGGGTGATCGAGCTCGAACCGGGCGACGTGCTCGAACGGGACGGCTATCGCCTCGCTGCCTTCGCCGTCTTCCATGGTGTCCCGGCGGTCGGCTGGTCACTGATCGAAGCCACGCGACCGGGGCGCTTCGGCGTCGACGCAGCCGATGCGCTCGGCGTGCCGAGCGGCCCCGCGCGCGGTGCCTTACAGCGTGGCGAATCGGTCACGCTCCCGGACGGGAGTACCGTGAGCGCCGATCAGGTGCTCGGGCCGCCGCGACCCGGCCGCAAGATCGTGATCACCGGCGACACGGCGCCCTCCGAGACGATCGTCGAAGCGGCGTGGGGCGCTGACGTCCTCGTCACCGAGGCGACGTTCTCGGAAGAAGAGCACGAGCGCGCGGAGGAGACCATGCACCAGACGGCTGCCCAGGCCGCCGGCAGCGCACAGCGCGCGAACGTCGGCCTGCTTGCCCTGACCCACCTCTCCAACCGCTACTTCGGCCCGGAGATCGCCCGCGAGGCGCGCGAGATCTTCCCGGACACGGTCGTCCCGAAGGACTTCGACGTGGTCGAGGTGCCGTTCGCCGAGCGGGGCACACCCCAGCTGATCAAGGGTGGGGCGCTCCACCCGCGCGAGCCTGAGGCCGTATCATCAGCGCCGCAATGACGGGCATGGTTCGAGTCGCAGTCGCAGGCGACGTGGCCGAGGCGGAGGAGATCCAGGAGATCCTGCGCTCGGCAGGCATCGATGCGGAGATCACCGACGGCGAGGACGATTCGGTGGCCGTGTCGGTCCCCGAGTCGTCGGTCGAGCAGGCCCAGGACGCGATCGAGGCCATGACCGAGCCCGAAGACGTGATCGGCGAGCCTTAGGACTGGAGGTAGTTATGTGCGTGGTGGTCTTCCGTGGCCGTTCGACCGCGATCTCGCGGCCGCGGCCAGCACTTTCTCCGCAGTAGCAAGCTCGCCGCGGAGCTCGTTCGCGCTGCCGGGATCCGGCGGGACGACATCGTCCTTGACCTCGGCGCCGGTACTGGTGCTCTGACCGCAGCGCTCGTCCGCAGTGGAGCGTTCGTGGTCGCGGTCGAGATCGACACCGAACTGGCCGCCGGCCTCCGGCGGCGGTTTCCCGAGGTTCGAGTCGTCGAGGACGACTTGCTGGGCGTCGCGTTCCCTCGCGAGCGGTTCAAGGTTGTCGCCAATTTGCCGTTCGGATGTGCCACGGCGATCCTGCGGCGGCTGCTCGATCCACGAGCGCTGCTGGAGAGCGCCGATGTGATCGTCGAGTGGAACGTGGCGTCTAAGCGGGCCTCGGTGTGGCCCGGCACGCAGCTCAGCGCGTACTGGGGCGCCTGGTTTGAGCTCTCGCTCGCCCGTCGGCTGCCGCGATCCGTCTTTGCGCCGCAGCCGTCGGTCGACGCCGGCGTGCTCAGGATCGTTCGGCGAGGGGAGCCGCTCGTCCCGGCATCGGACCGTGCCGCCTATGAGGCGTTCCTCGCGCGAGGCTATCGCGGCGGCCTGCGGTCGGCCGTGACGCCGCGCCGACTGAAACGCTGTGAGGCCGAGCTCGGTTTCGCCAGGCAGGCACGGCCGCGTGACCTCGATGCCGCGCAATGGGCGGGTCTCTGGCGCGCCGTCCGGCAAAGCGTTTAGAGTCCCCGACGACCCGAACCCCTTTAAGCCGGTCCAGTGAGGCCGGGAAGGAGTCGTATGAAGCTACCCGCCCGCAAACCGTCGACCCTGCCAGCGCCGTGACCATGGTGGAGGCTCCGTCGGGAACCGTCCTCCTCGATGCTGATGCGCTCCGGCGGACGCTGTCGCGGATCGCGCACGAGATCATCGAGGCGAATCCGGATCTCTCCCGTGTCGCGCTCGTCGGGATCCAGACGCGCGGCGTCCCACTTGCGCACCGTCTGCGCCGGCTGATCGAGGAACGGGCGGGCGCCGCGCCCGATCTTGGCGCCGTCGACATCACCTTCTACCGCGACGACGTCCAGGTCCGGAGTGGGGGCGCACCCCGGCATCCGCAGCCGGTCGTCCGTTCGACGGCGCTCGACTTTCCGCTCGAGGGCAAGACCGTCGTCCTCGTGGACGACGTGCTCTACACCGGGCGCACGATCCGCGCGGCCATCGAGGCGCTCTTTGACTACGGCCGCCCCGAACGCATCCAGTTGGCGGTGCTCGTCGACCGCGGCCACCGCGAGCTGCCGATCCGTCCCGACTACGTCGGCAAGAACCTTCCGACTTCGCGCGACGAGCGCATCCAGGTGCAGCTTGTCGAGGTGGACGAGGTCGATCGCGTCCTGCTCGTTCCCGCACCAGAGGAGGCCCACGAGGATGGCTGAGATCCGCGTCATGCGGGAGGACCTGCGTCCACCCGCGTCGCCGCCGAGGCGGCACTTCATCTCGATCAAGGACGTCACACGCGACGATGTCGAGCGGCTGCTCGCAACCGCACGCACGCTCGAGCGCAGCATGGAGCGGGAGGTAAAGAAGCTCCCGACCCTCAAAGGGCGGCTCGTGATCAACGTCTTCTTTGAGTCCTCGACGCGAACGTCGTCCAGCTTCGAGCTGGCCGCGAAGCGCCTGTCGGCGGACACGATGTCGATCAAGTCCTCAGGGTCATCGGTGGACAAGGGGGAGTCGCTCAAGGACACGGCGATCACGCTCGGCGCATACGACCCCGACGTGATCGTCATCCGCCATCCGCAGATCGGTGCGCCGAACCTCGTCGCGCG
>DASWGR010000138.1:0-5217 GCA_036393535.1 Gaiellaceae bacterium
CCACGCCTGGCCGGAGACGGTGTGGCTCATCACGCCATCTGGCGTCCCGCCCTTGGCGTGCATCCCCACGAACAGGGCGGCATCGCAGCCGGAAGAAAGCAGTTCCGTGTACTCGGTCCAGTCGTTCTGCACGACGTACTCGCAGTCGGGATCGAACTTGTCGGGGATCAGGGAATTGAACGTCCACTCGCCGCCCGCGCCGTGGCAGTCCATGACGACGATCTCGTTCGAGCAGCGGACTTCGCACCGCGCACGGCCGCGTTGATCTCCTCCGTGTAGAGCTCGCGCCCCTCGTGGTAGGCGCGCTTCTCCTTCGTCCCGTCCGTCTGCTCCCCACTTGACGATCCCAGCGACACCCTCCATGTCGCTGACGATGAAGACCTTCACGAACCGGCCTGAGTTGCGGCTAGAGGAGCCGGCGTGCTCCAAGGGAAATCGATCCAGCGGTCGGTCCGACGCCAGACGAAATCGCAGCGGACGACACTTTGCGGCTTTTCATAGAGGACTGCCGTCCGCACCTCCGGGCCGTGCTCCGCGCAGAACTCCCGCGCCAGCGCCAGCGTTCGGCCCGTATCGGCGACGTCGTCGACGACGAGAAGCCGTTCGGCCCGGAGAAGAGCCAGATCGGGCACCGGCGGTAGCAGGAGTGGTTCGTCCAGCCGTTCGTCGACACCGGTGTAGAACTCGACGTTCAGCGTCGCCATGTTCTTCACACCAAGTGCGTACGCGAGTGCGCCGGCGCACGGCAGGCCGCCGCGAGCAAGTGCCAGCACGGCATCCGGGTTGAAACCGTCGGCGCGAATCTTCGCCGCAAGGTCGTCGACCGCGATCCCGAGATCCTCCCACGTCATCTGCTCGCGCATAAGAGAGAGAATTCCACAGATGGAAACGGGACTGGCAGGGAAGCGCGTGCTCGTGACGGGGGCATCAGGGGGAATCGGCTCGGCGTGCGCGCGCGCCTTCGCCGCCGAGGGCGCCGATGTTGTCCTGCACTTCCATCGCGGCAAAGCGCGGGCGGAGGAGCTCGCCGCCGAGCTCAAAGGCGGTGCCACAGCGGTCGGCGCCGACCTGACCCGCGAGGACGAGGTCGACCGCCTGTTCGCGGCGGCCGGTTCCCTCGACGTCTGCGCCGCGGTCGCAGGCGTTTGGCCTTCCGACGACCTGCCCGTGTGGGACCTCCCGCTCGAACGCTGGCGCGCCACCCTCGATGCGAACCTGACTGCGACGTTCCTGACCGCCCGTGGTTTCCTCCGCCAGCTCGAAGGCGACGGCGCTTTGGTACTGGTCGGCTCGACGGCGGGAATCGTCGGCGAGGCGGGACACGCCGACTACGCAGCCGCGAAGTCCGCGATCCTCGGCGGCCTCCTACTCAGCCTGAAGAACGAAGTCGTGCGCAAGAACCCGCTGGCGCGGGTGAACGCGGTCGCGCCAGGCTGGACCGAGTCCCCGATGACGCGCGGCCACGTCTCGGAGGAGCAGGTGCACCGAATCTCACGCACGATGGCCCTGCGCAAGGTCGCGCAACCCGAGGACGTCGCCAACCAGGTCGTCGTCCTGGCGTCGCCGGTCCTGTCCGGCCACGTCACCGGCCAGGTGGTCACGGTCGCGGGCGGCATGGAAGGCCGGGTCATCCACGATTGAAGAAAGAAGGCGGCGGAGTCCTCGTCCGCCGCCTTCAATGCTCCGCAAGCCGCAGGAGAGGTTGCCGCCAGTCCCTGGCCGTGGAGTCAGGACGGGAATCGGCAGTAGGCCCCTTCCCCTTTAGGCCCCCCGCACACCGAAATCTTCCGTGAAGCGGGGCAGTCAACCGAGAACGGGTGATGGATCAAGTGGCCCCTCCCCGCGATAGTCAGAAAGCACACCGAGACGGGCCCCGATGCGGCGGGGGCAACCTCGGAAAATCTCCTTCCAAAAGGAGACCCAGGAGGGGCCAGGCGGCGGCCCCTCTTGCGTTTTCTGGACACGGTCCCTCGACAGGTGCCCTGCCTATACTTCGTCACGGAAGCGGGCAACGTCCCGCTCCGCATCGAGAGAGGCTGAGGGAACCGGCCCTGTGAAGCCTCGGCAACCTGCCTCCGCGGCAAGGTGCCAAACCCGGCCGGGCGCGAGCCCGGGTGGATGTGTCGAGCGAGTTCGGAAGGAGACGAAGTGCCCGCCCAAAGCCAGACCCGCAGCCGTTTTCTAGAGCGCCTCGAGAGTGGGCCCGTGATCGTGGGCGACGGAGGGATGGGCGCGCTGCTCTCCGCAGCGGTGCCTCGTCTCCGCAGCCCGGAGGAGGCAAACCTCCGCGCGCCTGATGCGGTCGTGTCCCTACATGTCAGCTTCATCAACGCCGGGGCGGAGCTGATCGAGACCAACACCTTCGGGGCCAACCGCCGGAAGCTGTCGAATCACTTCCTCGAGGACGATCTCGAGAAGATCAACTCTGCGGGCGTCAAGCTCGCACGCGACGCGAGGGAGGTCACCGGTCGCGACGTCTTCATCGGCGCCTCGATCGGCCCGCTCGGCGAGCCCGCAACGTCGCGCGTTCGTCACGACCTCTTCGCGGAGCAGGCCACTGTGCTCGACGGCCGCGGCGCCGACCTCTTCATGATCGAAACGTTCTACGACCTCGAGGAGGTCGTCGATGCAATCGAGGCGGTCCGCAGCGTCTCGAGTCTGCCGATCGTCGCGCTCCTGACGTTCGACGAGAGTGCCGAGACGCTGGCCGGCGTGACCGCGGCCGAGGCCGCCGCGCGGTTGATGCAGCTCGACGTCGCCGCCGTCGGCGCGAATCACGGCGCCGGCCTGCTCGCTGCGCTTGCAGCTCTGGAGCAGATGGGTAAAGACGGCAAGCCGCTCGCCGCCCTCCCCAATGTCGGACTAGCGAGCCTCACCGGCGGGCGTGTTATCTACCCGCACGCGACGCCGGAGTACTTCGGCGAGTTCGCCGCGCATGCTCGCAATCTCGGCGCGAAGGTGATCGGCGGCTGCTGCGGCACTACTCCGGCTGAGATCTCCGCGATCCGTGCAGCCGTGGAGGAAGACCGCAAGCCGCGCGCACCTCTCGTCTTCGATGCACCGGAACTGGTCGTCGCGCTCGGCGAAGAGCAGCGCGAGACAGGCCTCTCCCGCGCCCTGAACGCCGGTGAATGGATCGTCTCCGTCCAGCTCGATCCGCCGCTCGGCGGCAACAGCACAGGGCTCATCGACGTCGCAAGCACGTTGAAGGAGTCGGGGCTCGTCGGCTGGGTCGACGTCAACGACAACGCCACGGCCCGCGCTGGAATGAGCTCGCTGATGGTCTCGGCGACGATCGAGCGCCGTGCCGAGATCGAGACGATCCCGCACCTCACGACGAGAGACTGGTCGGTGATGGGGCTCGAGTCCATGCTGCTCGGCGCGCACGCGGAAGGCGTGCGCAACGTGCTCGCAATCACCGGCGATCCGCCGGAGGTCGGCGACTATCCGGGCGCCCGCGGCGTATACGAGATCGACGCGATCGGGCTGACGCAGCTGATGACGAACCTGAACCGAGGCGAGGACTTCAACGGCCGCCCGATCGATGCGCCGACCTCGTTCTTCCACGGCGTCGCCGTCAATCCGACACCAGATGACATGGACGTCGAGCTCGAACGCTTCGAGAGGAAGCTCGAGGCGGGCGCGAAGTTCGCGATGACCCAGATCGTCTTCGACGCCGAGCACCTCGACCGCTTCGCCGAGCGGCTGGGCGGCGAGTGGCCTATCCCGGTCCTCGTCGGGATCTTTCCGCTCACGAGCCACAGGCTTGCGCTGCGGTTGCACAACGAGGTGCCGGGCATCCTCGTGCCGCAAGCGTTGCAGGACGCGCTCGAACGAGCAGGCTCGGATGCGGCCGACATCGGGTTCGCTCACGCGCGCGAGCTGATCGCCGCCTCACGCGAGCGCGCGGCTGGTGTGTATCTCGTTGCGCCGTTCAGACGCCCGCTGCGCGTCCTGGAACTGCTCGCCGACTAAGGAGCGCAGTCGCCGGTCGAAACCGGCTGGCCCGCGGCCTTGAGATCGGCCCACACAACGTCGGCCGAAACGCCGTAACCTCCGGTTGAGCCGAGACGAGCTGCAAAGATCGTCGCCTGCACGGCCCCTTGCGCGTCGACCGCGGGCGCGCCCGAGTCCCCATGCCTGACCCGTCCGCGCAACGACGTGATCGTGCGTGTCACAGGTCCGGTCCCGTAGGCGTCTTCCGCCAGGACCATCGACGTTCGCCCGATCCGCGCCGGAGTCACGGTGAACGGCCCGTTCTCGGGGAAGCCCAACACCGCAACTGGGGTACCCGATCTGGCGGAAGCCAAGGGCAGTGGGCGGAGGCCGAGTTCGCGCACGCGCAGGACCGCCACGTCGTTGCGACGATCGAACACAACGACGTCGGCGGCGAGTCTGCCGCCGGATTGCAGCTCGACCACGGTGTCGCTCTGTCCCGCGACGACATGCGCAGCAGTCACGATCAGATCCGAGCTCGCCACCCAGCCGGTTCCTTCGACGCCGACTCCACAGGCCATCCCGAGCACACGCACGACGCTAGGCGCCGCGCGGCGAACGCCGACGGCACTGGCCAGGCGCGGGTCAGGCGGCGCGACCGGTGCCGCTGGACCGGCGATCGCCGGGAACGGGTCGATGCGTGCCAGCGCATTCAGCACTTCCGTCGGCGGGACGAATCTGTTCAACCTCTGCAGCAAGGCCGAGCCTTGCGCACCGCGGCGAAGATCGGTTTGCCCCGGGAGCAGGAGCGCGACCGCCCCGAGCACCCACACGACCGCGATGCCCGCGAAAGCTCCGAGGATCAGCCCGCCGGTGGCGTCGAACGTGCTCAGCTTGCGCTTGCGCACCCTCGAGCGAAGCGCCGAACCCGCGAAAGTCCCGAGCGTCTCGAACAGGATCGCACCGACCGCGGCACCGGCCAACGCCGCCAGAGGCGTGTACGGGGAGTGAGTTCCGTCCTGGAGGAGCTGCGGCGCAAGCCGCGATCCCAGCCAGGCCCCGAAGACGATTCCGGCCAGGGAGAGAGCGCTGGAGATGAGCCCCTTCTTCCAGCCGATGAAGGCCGTGAGGGCGACGAAGCCGAGCGCAATCAGGTCAACTTTGGTCACTAGTTCGGCAGGCTACTCGGTAGACTGGTCGCTCCCGAGGGGGCGTAGTTCAGTTGGTTAGAACGCCGGCCTGTCACGCCGGAGGTCGCGGGTTCGAGTCCCGTCGCTCCCG
>DASWGR010000139.1:0-3206 GCA_036393535.1 Gaiellaceae bacterium
AGGATCGTCGAGATCTTCGGCCCCGAGTCGTCCGGAAAGACGACGCTCGTCTACCACGTGATCGCCGAGGCGCAGCGGCGCGGCGGCATCTGCGCGTTCATCGACGCCGAGCATTCGATGGACCCCACGTATGCGAAGCACATCGGCGTCAACATCGATGACCTCCTCGTCTCGCAACCCGACACCGGCGAACAAGGGCTCGAGATTGCCGAGCTGCTGATCAGGTCGGGTGCGCTCGACGTCGTCGCGGTCGACTCGGTCGCTGCGCTGACGCCGAAGGCAGAGATCGAAGGCGAGATGGGCGACACGCACGTCGGCCTGCAGGCGCGATTGATGTCGCAGGCGCTGCGTAAGCTCGCCGGCACCCTGAACCGCACGGACACGATCTGCCTCTTCACGAACCAGCTTCGCGAGAAGATCGGCGTGATGTTCGGCAACCCGGAGACGACCCCGGGTGGCCGCGCGTTGAAGTTCTACTCTTCGGTGCGCCTCGACATTCGCCGCATCGAGACGTTGAAGGAAGGCGTCGAGGCGATCGGCAATCGCGTGCGCGTGAAGGTGGTGAAGAACAAGGTCGCACCGCCGTTCAAGCAGGCCGAGTTCGACATCATCTACGGCTCGGGCATCTCGTGGGAGGGAACGGTGCTCGACGCCGGGCTCGAGCGGAAGGCCGTGACGAAATCGGGGTCGTACTTCAGCTTCGGCGACGAGCGGCTCGGCCAGGGACGCCAGAACGCGACCGCGTTCCTGCGTGAGCATCCGGACGTCTGCCAGGGAATCCTCGCCCGGATCCAGGCCGACCTCGGTCCTGAGCAGGTCGCCTCGGCACGACTGCTCCCGATAGCTGTCGACGCCGAGCAGAACGGCCAGGTCAAGGGAGACCAGAAAGCGCGGATCGAGAAGGCCGCTTCGAAGTAGTGCCCACGGTTACGAGGCTCGTGGTGGAGCGCCGCGGTCGCGTGGCCGTCGAGCTGGACGGCACCCCCTGGCGCACGCTGCCGGTCGATGTGGTGGCGCGCGCCGGGCTCACGGAAGGGCGTGCACTCGACCGCCCGGCTCTGCGATTGCTACGGCACGAGCTCCGGCGCGCAGAAGCGCTTGGTTTCGCCGGGCGCGCGCTGCGGCGGCAGGATCTCTCGAAGCGCGGGATCGCCGAACGGTTGGCCCGAGCTTCGGTGGCTCCCGCCGCGGTGGAAGAATCGCTCACAGTTCTCGCGCGCGCCGGGCTCGTCGACGACGCACGCTTTGCGCGCACCCGGGCTGGGAACCTTGCCGAGCGGGGCTACGGCGATGCCGCCATCCGGCACGACCTAGGACGGCAGGGGGTCGCCGCGGAAGTGATCCAGCAGGCACTCGAGGGCCTCGAGGCCGAGGCGGAGCGGGCCAGGCGTCTCGTGGAGCGCCGCGGGCCGGGGGTGAAGACCGCCCGCTACCTGGCCTCGAAGGGGTTCGGCGAGGAGGCGCTGGAGGCCGCGGCCGGGGCCGACTTTGCACCCGAACCCTGAGCGGCGCTAAGATGCGGGTGTCTCATCTGATGTTTCGCCTGCACAGGAACGTTTTCCGAATCGCAACGGTACTTACGAAACTCATGTCAATCTCCGACCAGTCCGACACCGAAAGGCTCTTGACAGCGGCGATTTAGCCAACCGCTTTCCGAGCCGAGGTGTCGGCTCGTTTCACCGATTCGGGATTCCCCGTGCCGGCAGGACTGCCGGGTGGGCGCCGCGGTAGCGACCGCGGACAACCAACCCAGGAGCTGAGCCAAATGCAAGTCGCCATCGGGATTCTGATCGGTCTCGTCGCCGGGGGATTGGGTGGGGCAGTCGCGGTCGGTGCGCTCGGCAAGTCGCGCCTTGGCGCCGCCCAGCACCAACGGAAGCAGCTGATTGATGACGCCCAGCGTGAAGCAGAAACGCTTCGCCGGGAGGCGCAGATCACTGCCCGCGAAGAGGCGGTCACGGTGCGGGCGGAGATCGACCAAGAGATCGCAGAGCACCGCAACCGGATCGTCAAGGTCGAGGAGCGTGTGCTCGCGAAGGAAGAGGAGATCGACGGGAAGCTCACAGAGATCGCGCGCCGCGAGCAGGGGGTTGCCGATCGCGAGACGCACCTGCGGCAGCTGCAGGAGGAGCACAAGGATGCGAAAGAGCAACAGTTCGTGGAGCTCGAGCGGATCTCGGGCATGACGGTCAAGGAGGCGAAGCTCAACTTGCTGGAGCGCTCCGAGGATCTCGTCCGGCACGAGCTTGCGCGGCGGGTCCGCCAGCTCGAGGAGGAGGCGCGCACGGAGGCCAAGAGGCGCGCTCGCAATCTCGTCGCCGACGCTCTCCAGCGCGTCGCAGCGAGTCACGCGGCCGAGACGACCGTGTCTGTGGTCGAACTGCCTTCCGACGACATGAAGGGTCGCATCATCGGCCGAGAAGGTCGCAACATCCGCGCCCTCGAGCATCTCACCGGCGTCGACTTCATCATCGACGACACGCCTCAGGCTGTCGTTCTCTCCTCCTTCGACGGTATCCGGCGCGAGGTCGCCAGGATCACGTTGACCAAGCTGATCGAGGACGGGCGGATCCATCCGGCGCGCATCGAGGACACGTACTACGCATCGAAAGCGGAGATCGAGGATGCGATCGTGCAGGCGGGGGAGCAGGCGGTCTTCGAGGCGAACTGCGGCGAGTTTCACGAGGAGCTCGTGAAGATCCTCGGGCGCCTGCGCTATCGAACGAGCTACGGCCAGAACGTCCTCAAGCACACGCTCGAGGTCGTCCACCTTGCGGGCATCATGGCGGCGGAGGTCGGCGCAAGCGTGAAGGTGACGAAGCGTGCGGCCCTGCTGCACGACCTCGGCAAGGCGATGACACACGAGGTCGAAGGCTCACACGCATCGATCTCCGCGCAGCTGGCACGGCGGTACGGCGAGTCGCAGCACGTGGTGCACGCGATCGAGGCACATCACTACGAGATCGAGCCGCAGACCGTCGAGGCCGTGCTGTTGATCTCGGCCGATGCGATCTCGGCGTCACGGCCCGGTGCGCGGGGCGAGAGCCTGGAGCACTACATCAAGCGGCTCGAGTCCCTCGAGGAGCTGGCGGCGCAGAAGCCCGGTGTCGAGAAGGTCTACGCGCTGCAGGCGGGCCGCGAGATCAGGGTGATCGTCAAGCCCGGTGAAGTCGACGACGACGCGGCCGTGCTGCTCTCGCACGAGA
>DASWGR010000140.1:0-8269 GCA_036393535.1 Gaiellaceae bacterium
AGCTCCGAGTCCGACACCACCTCCAACTCGCGGACGCCCAACTCCGCCGCCTTCTCCAGGCCCGCGACGAGGCCGCTGTACTCCGCGACGTTGTTCGTCGCACGTCCGATCGCCTCGCCGTGCGCGGCCAGCACGTGTCCGTCCTCTGCCTCGAGGACGTAGCCGTACGCGGCGGGGCCCGGATTTCCACGGGAGCCGCCGTCCGTGAACAGCTTCGCCTTCACAGCAATGCGTACACGTCGAACGCCGGCTCCTCGTACGGATGCGCCCGGCGCAACGCTGCGATCACTTCTTCCTGCTGCTCCTCTGGAAAGACTGTCTCTAGTCGCAACTCCGCGACGCGTTGCTCGCGCCCGGCCTCGCCGTGCGTCGGACTCGTTCCCTCGCCGCCGAGGAAGGTCCCCGTTCCCTGCGTGTACCAAGAGCAGTGCTCGTACTTTCCGATCCGTCCGGCGCCCGCCTCGAAGAGGGCATTGCGTACCACGTCGAGAGCCTCGCGCGGAACGAACACGACGAGCTTGCGGTTCAGGTCTCCGTGTCGATCTGCGCCTTCTGCAGCTTGCCGCTGTAGTCGACGTAGATTGACTTCCATTCCGTGAAGACGTCGAGGGCGGCTTGGCCGGCTTCGCGATGCCCGTTGCCCGTGTCCTTGGTCCCGCCGAAGGGGAGATGCACTTCCGCTCCGATCGTTCCCGCGTTGATGTACGTGATTCCGGCTTGCAGGTCGCGCATCGCACGGAACGCCTTGTTGACGTCGCGCGTAAAGATCGACGACGAGAGCCCGTACTTGATGTCGTTCGACACGCGGATCGCCTCGTCGAAGTCATGCACGCGGATCAGTGCCGTCGTCGGGCCGAAGATCTCCTCCTGGGCAATCCGCATCTGCGGATCAACGTCGCCGAAGATCGTAGGACGGTAGAAGTTCCCCTTCGCGAAGCCGTCGCCGATTGCGACCTCGCCGCCGGTGAGGAGCTTCGCGCCCTCGCCTTTGCCGATCTCCGTGTACGAGTGGATCTTCTCGAGCGCCTTCCGGTTGATCACCGGCCCAACGTCGGTGTCGTCCTCCCAGCCTGCGCCGAGCCGCAGCTTTTCGGCCGCGGCCACGAGCCGCGACTGCAGCTGTTCGTAGACCCCGTCCTCGACGATCACGCGCGACGCGGCCGTGCAGCGCTGGCCCGACGTGCCGAACGCAGACCAGATGATCCCGTCGGCCGCGAGCTCCAGATCGGCATCGTCGAGGACGATGATGGCGTTCTTGCCGCCGAGCTCGAGATGGACGCGCTTCAGATTCTCCGCAGAGTTGCGCATCACCTCGACGCCCGTCTCACGCGAACCGGTGAGCGTGATCACAGGCACGTCCGGGTGGCGCACGAGGCGATCGCCGACGGCGCCGCCGCCGCCGTGGACGATGTTGATCACGCCCTCGGGCAATCCGGCCTCGATCAGCAACTCCACGAAACGCTCGCCGAGCAGCGGCGTGTCGGTGGCCGGCTTGAACACGACGGTGTTTCCGCAGACGAGCGCGGGCGCGATCTTCCAGGACGGGATGGCGATCGGGAAGTTCCAGGGCGTGATCACACCGACCACGCCGATCGGCATCCGAACGCTCATGTTGAACTTGTCGCGCAGCTCCGAAGGTGTCGTCTGGCCGAAGAGCCGGCGCCCCTCGCCCGCCATGTAGAGGCTCATGTCGATCGCCTCCTGGACGTCTCCCCCGGCCTCCGCCTTCACCTTGCCCATCTCGTGGGACATCAGGTCGGTGAACTCGTCCTTCTCCTCCATCAGGAGATTCGCGAAGCGGTAGAGAATCTCGCCGCGCTTCGGCGCCGGCACGAGCCGCCAGTCCTCGAACGCCGCCTTTGCCGCCGCGACCGCGCGATCGACGTCGTCAGCCGAAGAGCGCGGGAACGTCCCGATCGTGTCACCCGTCGCCGGGTTGACGCTCTCGAACGTTTCGCCGGACGACGAGTCCACCCACTCGCCCCCGATGTAGTTCTGGAAGGTCTTCGTCCCGGTCAGTGCCACGGGGCGAGTCTACTCAGGAGGACCGTCGGTCTCGGGGAACGTGCCGGGGATCCGAGCCCGGCGCCGGTCCCGGATCTGCCGCTGCTCTTTCGCGGCGTCCGTCGGCTTCTTGCCGGCTCGGCGGTCGGGACCCTCGCGCCGGTCGATGATCACCGTGACGTTCGGGTTGTCCTTGTAGTACTCCACCATCTTGTCGAAGAGCTCGTCTTCAAGCTCTGGCGGGATCACGCAATAGATCACACTCTGATTGTAGGAGCGATGCGGGTCGGCGCCAGAGGGTGCGTCAAAGAGGCGAGATTTCGGGAACGAGCCTGCCGTCCTGCTCGATCCGCGCGTTCCAGCGCTGGTACCCCGCGTCGAGCTCCGCCATCTCGTGGCCACGCTCGGCCAGCCGGACCGGTTGCGCCGACTCCGGACTGACGCGGTACTGGTACCAGGAGATGTCCCAGGCGACCGTCACGATCAGCTCGCCGCTCACCCCGGAGAGCGGCACGATGCTCGCGCGGGGCTCGCCGAGGCTCTTCGCTATGCCGCCGACCGTCCTGCGGTAGTCGCTGGAGTTGAAGATATCGGCGGCCTCGACCATCTGCTGCTCGGGGGCCGACAGGCGACGCAGAATCGGCTCCGACACGACGGGATCGTCCGGCGGCTGGCGCCTCGGGTCGAACAGCGAGGCGATGCCGCGTCGGCGCGGACGCCGCTGATTAGGAACGGTCGGAGAGGTTGGACTGCCTTCCTTGATCCAGCCGTAGTCGACCGCCAATTCCTGGCAGAGCGGGCAGACGTCGACGAATTCCTCGCCGTCCGGTGAGAAGCGAATCGCCCGCTCGCCGGTCAGTAGCGACCGCTCGCAGACAGCGCAGATCCGCTTGACGGAGTGGCGGGCCAACTGGCGCACACCGTGGACACTAGCCCAGGGATCGCGTGCCGCAACTGCTAGTGTCGCTGTTACATGTGTCTTTTACATGTAGGTAGAGCGTGAGGCCAAGTGGCGGCCGCCGAGCGCGCTGCCGGCGCATGGTCCGCCCCGGTCACTGGGGTGTCCGCGCCCGCGTGGAGCGCTTCAGCGAGCCTGTGCTGCTCCTGCTGTTGCGCGAGCGGCCGACGCACGGCTACGAGCTGCTGGAAGCGCTGCCGAGTCTTACCGGCGAGACGCGAGTCGACATGGGCAACCTCTACCGCGTGCTGCGGGGCCTCGAGGAGGACGGCCTCGTCACCTCACGCTGGGAGGCAGGCGAGCCGGGACCGGCGAAGCGCACCTACGAGCTGACGGTCGAAGGCAGGCGCCTGCTCGATGAGTGGGCAGGCGCACTCCAGGGCTCACGCGAACGCATCGACACTTTTCTCGATCGTTACGAAGGGAGGTGAACATGCACCACGGACGCAGACGACATCACCGCGGCTTAGGCCTGCGGTGGTACGACCGCGAGAACGTCCTCGAGCGGCTCGAGAGCTATCAGCGCGACCTCGAGCAGGAGCTTGCCGACGTCTCCGACCTGATCACGCGGCTGCAGGCCGGCGAGCAGCCGGGACAGCCAGAGCCGCAAAGCGTCTGACGAGGGCGCAGGTCTATAGCCGCCGCCGAAAGTGCCAAGCACTTTCGGCGGGCTAGACCTTGGCTTCTTCCTTCTCTTTCTTGGTTTCTTCGATGATCTTCTGCGCGATGTGGGTCGGGACTTCCTCATACCGGAGGAAGTGCATGTGGTAATCGCCGCGCCCACCGGTCATCGACGTGAGCGCCTGCGCGTACGTGAGGATCTCCGCCATCGGGACCTCGGCTTTGATGTTGGTCATACTGCCCTGCGGCTCCATGCCCTGCAGGCGGCCGCGTCGTGAGTTGAGATCGCCGTTCACCGCGCCTACCGACTCCTCCGGCGTGGTCACCTCGAGCTCCATGATCGGCTCGAGCAGCACCGGGTCGGCCTTCTCGTACGCAGACTTGAACGCCATCGAGCCCGCGATCTTGAACGCCATCTCCGAGGAGTCGACGGTGTGGTACGAGCCGTCGACGAGGAGGACGCGCAGTCCCTGAACCGGCGCACCGGCGAGCTCGCCGTGCAGCATCGCTTCCTGGATGCCCTTGTCGACCGCAGGGCGGAAGCTCTGCGGAATGACACCGCCGACGATCTTGTCCACGAACTCGTAGCCCTGATGGCCGTCCAGCGGCTCGAGCTGGATCACGCAGTCGCCGAACTGGCCGCGCCCGCCTGTCTGCTTCTTGTACCGGCCCTGCGCACGCGACTCCTTGCGGATCGTCTCCAGGTAGGGAACGCGCGGCTGGTGCAGCTCCACCTCGACGTTGAACCTGCTCTTCAGCCGGTCGACCGCAACCTCGACGTGCATCTGCGAGAGCCCCATCAGCAGCTGCTCGCCGGTCTGCTGGTCGCGCCGCATCTGAATCGTCGGGTCTTCCTCGCTCAGCCGGCGTAGCCCCGCAGCCATCTTCTCCTCGTCGCCTTTGGCCTTCGGTGTCACCGCGAAGCTCATCACAGGCTCCGGAAAACCGATCTCGGGCAACTCGACCTGGTGTTCCGCGTCCATCAGCACGTCGCCGGTCTGGGTCTCCTTCAGCTTCGCCACGGCGCCGATGTCGCCCTCGCCGAATTCCGCCATCTGCACGTGCTCCTTGCCCTCCAGCTGCATCAACTGACCGACGCGCTCCTTGGCGTGCGAGCGCGCATTCACGATCGTCGAGTCGCCCTTGAGCGTGCCGTTGAGCACGCGGAAGACGTTGATGCGTCCGGCGAACGGATCCGCGATCGTCTTGAAGACGAACGCCGCGGTTTCCGCACCGTCGACGCTGATCGGCGCACCCTTCCTCGCGGGTGACGGCACGCCCTCGACGAGGAGGTCGAGCACCGCGGTCGTGCCGAGGTTCTTCGACGCGACACCGCAGGCGACGGGAAAGACCTCGCCACGCGTGACGGCGTCCTTCAGAGCCTTCGCGACCTCCTCCGGCGACAGCTCCTGTCCGTCGAGGTAGCGCTCCATCAGGCCTTCGTCGGTCTCGACCACCGCGTCGAGGAGCTTCTCCCTGTATTCCTGGACTTCGGCTTCCACCTCGGCGGGGATGTCCACCGGCCCGCCTTCGCGCTGACCGTTGGGGTCCATGTACGCCTGCATGTGCAGAAGGTCGACGATTCCCTTGAGTTCGTGCTCGACACCAATTGGGATGTGCACCGCGACGCACTTGTCGGACAGCTGGGAACGGAGCGCCTCGAGCACACGGTAGAAGTCGGCGCGCTCGCGGTCGAGCATGTTCACGACGATGACCCGCGACAGACCCGCCGCCTCGGCCCGCTGCCAGTGCCGCAACGTCTGAACCTCGACGCCCATCACCGCGCTCACGGTGAACAGCGCGCCCTCGACGACGCGCAGCGCTGCGATTGCGTCGCCCTGGAAGCCGGCGTCCCCCGGCGTGTCGATCAGGTTGATCTTGCGGCCCTGCCACTCCACGTTACAGATCGACGCGGAGAGCGACATCTGGCGGCGCTGCTCGTCATCGTCCCAGTCGCTGACGGTCGAGCCGGACTCGACGGTTCCGAGGCGATTCGTGGCGCCGGCCTGGAACAGAAGCGCCTCGACGAGTGACGTCTTCCCCGTGCCGCGGTGACCGACGACGGCGACGTTGCGGATCTTCCCCGGCTCTAGTGCCATGCGCTAGCGCCGCATGCTATTTGAGACGGCCGCAGGGGCGAAGCCCCTACGGCCTCTTTTAGACGGCGCCGCCGAGTCGGCGCCTGGTCAAGATTCGAGCGAGGCCCGGGTGGTGGCCCCCGAGAGCCGGGCCTTGAGGCGCAGGATCGCCTTGGTGTGGAGCTGGGAGACCCGGGATTCGGTGACACCCAGCACCTCGCCGATCTCGCGGAGGGTGAGCTCCTCGTAGTAGTAGAGGGTGACCACGAGCTTCTCGCGCTCGGGGAGCCGCGCGATCGCCTCGCCGATCGCCTCCTTCATCTCGGTCTTCGAGAGCGAGCCCTGTGGATCCGGCGCATCGTGGTCCTCGATCGTGTCGATAAGGGCCACAGAATCGCCGCCGCCCGTGTTCACGCTCCAGAGCTCGTCGAGGGCGCCGATCGACGAGCGTGAGATGTCGGTGAGCGAGTCCTCCAGCTCGTTCGTCGTCAGGCCGAGCTTGTCCGAGATCTCTTCGTCGGTGGGCGCGCGGTGGAGCTTGCGCTCGAGCTCGGCAATCGCCCGCTCGATGTCGCGGGCCCGTGCGCGCACCGACCGCGGCACCCAGTCCATCGCACGGAGCTCGTCGATGATCGAGCCCTTGATCCGCGCGATCGCGTAGGTCTCGAACTTGACGTCGCGATCAGGGTCGTAACGCTCGATCGCGCCGATGAGACCCAGCAGTCCGTAGGAGACGAGGTCGCCCTCGTCCACGTGCGCGGGCAGGCCGGAGCCCAGCCGTCCGGCCACGTACTTGACCAGCGGCGCATACGTGAGGATAAGCCGGTCGCGCAAAGCCTTGTCGCCTTTGTCGGTCGTGTACTGGCGCCACAGAGTCTTCGTGTCTTCGCCCTCGGCCACGCGCAGAGGATACGCGCTGTTTCGGCTTACCTGAGCGCCCGGAAGGCCATCGACGCGAGCCAGACCGCGAGAACGGCAGCCGCGAGCGCGATGATCCAGCGCCCGGCCTCCCCTCCCGCCCCGTATCCGGCCGCGAAAGCTACGCCCGCGAACGCGATCGCAAGCAATGAAAAGAGGGCGCCGAGAGCCGGTCGCTGCTTCACGGGGAGAGGGAGTCGGAAAAGACCACGGCTACAATCCTTGCAGCCCAGGGGCGTAGCTCAGTTGGTAGAGCGGCGGTCTCCAAAACCGTAGGCCGGAGGTTCTCGCGCTCGCAAGTCCGGCGCCGCTTTCGCGGCGCCATGATGACTTGCGAGCGGAGTGTGGCGAACAGAGCCTGTGCGAGCCCACCGGGCAAAACCCGGCGGGGCGGCGAATTCGGCAGGGCTACAATGCGCGACGAACACACAGGGGCGTAGCTCAGTTGGTAGAGCGGCGGTCTCCAAAACCGTAGGCCGGGGGTTCGAGTCCCTCCGCCCCTGCCTCCGCCGGAAGATCCGGCGCGCTGCGCGCGCCATGATGATCTTCCGGCGTTTGCGACTAGATCTCGATCTCGGTGGCGGGTAGCCGGGACGGGCAGAGCCCGCCCCGGCAACGAGATAGGTCATCGGCGATGCAGTCCTTCTAACCTTGTTGTTGAGTTGTCCGCGCGGCGCCCCGAGGGGTGAGCGGATCGCAAGAAGCCGCGCAGGAACGGCATCTACTGTGCGGCGGGGTGGGGACGTTCGGTCAGAGGGGCTTTCCCATCTCGCCTTCACGGTAGGCTGCGCCGCCGTGCGCGTCTCCTTTCTCGTCCCCGCTTACAACGAAGCGGCGACCATCGTCGAGATACTCGACCGCGTCTCACAGCTCGAGCTCGAGAAGCAGATCGTGGTCGTGGACGACGGCTCGACCGATGGCACGGGCGACCTCGTCGAAAGCTGGCAGAGCGGACGCGACGACGTCGTCCTCGTCCGCCAGGAAAACCGAGGTAAAGGTGCGGCGGTGCGCGCGGCGATCCCGCACGCCGACGGCGACATCTGCGTCATCCAGGACGCCGACCTCGAGTACGACCCCGCAGATGTACCGGCGCTGATCGAACCGATCACTCGCGGAAGCGCAGACGTGGTCTTCGGGTCACGCCTTTCGGGCGGCAGGCCTCAGCGCGTCTACCTCTTCTGGCATCTCGTCGGCAACCGCTTCCTGTCCCTGCTGACGAACGTTCTCTACAACACGACGATTTCGGACATGGAGACCGGGTACAAGGCCTTCCGCACGGAGATCCTGCGTTCGCTCGACCTGCGCCAGAACGGTTTTGGCATCGAGCCCGAGATCACAGCGAAGATCTGCAAGCAGAAGCTGCGCGTGTACGAGCTTCCGATCGCGTACTACGGCCGCACCTACGCAGAGGGGAAGAAGATCACATGGAGGGACGGCTTCAAAGCGATCCGCGTCCTGCTCAGCGTCCGCCTGTTCGGCTGACCGTCGTCGCAGCCGCTGTCTTCGTCGCAGCGCTCGCCGCCTCGGCACTGATCGGCGCGAACGAGGTCCGACACCATGTCGCGCAGTCCGTCGCACGCGACTCGAAGCTCACGCCCGCCGAGCGGCGGCACGCCGCCGGGGACCGCCTCGGCTTCGATGCTGCGCCGTTCGACGCCTTCCGCGTGACGCTGCGACCTCGCGAGCGCTA
>DASWGR010000141.1:0-1740 GCA_036393535.1 Gaiellaceae bacterium
GTGACGTACTCGGCCGCTTCCATCATCTCCTGGATCTTCCGGATCTCGTCGCGCATGGCTAGCTATTGTACATGAAGCTTCGCGTAGTCTTCCGGCGTGTCCACGTCGGGCGGCATCGCGAAGTCGAGGGCAACCGCCTCGACGCGCTCCGGATGCGCCTGCACCACCGCGCGCGCTCCCGCGTCGCCCGTGAGCGCACGCAGCTCGCCAAAAACCTCCGACGAGAAGACGACCGGCGTGCCCTGCTCGCCCTGATAGACCGGGGCGACGATCGCCTTTCCCGAGCGCTGAAAGGCCTCGATCAGCGCGCGCACGACCGCGTCGGGGATCCGAGGCTGGTCACCGAGCGCGATCAGCGCGGCGCGCGTCCACGGCTTCAACGCGCCAACGCCGACGGCGATCGAGCTCCCCTGGCCGTCCTGGGGGCGAGGATTCGCGACGAAGCGAACCGTCAGATCGGCCAGAGCCTGGCGGATCGCTGTGTCGTCCTGGCCGGTGACAATGACGACGTCCTCGACGTGCCCGATGATCCGCTCGACGGCCCAGCGCACGACCGCCTTGCCCTGGAGCTGGAGCAGGAGCTTCTGCCGTCCCATGCGTCGGGCGAGCCCCGCCGCCAGCACGACCGCCGCGATCACGCGCGCCCCATGACGCTCAAGACCAGAGGGTTTCGAGCTCGGCGGCCACCTCTCCGACACGCTGCAGCTGCCACCAGTGCGAGCAATCGGGGAACGACACGAAGCGGGCCCCGATCCGGCTCGCCAGACGGCCGCCGAAGATGCGCGCGACGTAGGGGTCTTCCGCACCCCAGAGCACGAGCCCGGGGGACTTGATCCGCGCGAGACCCGGCTCCCACTCCGCCCCGACGTGCACGGCCGAGCGGTAGAGAGCGAGAATGCTCCGCTTCATCGTCGCGTCGACGTGTCGCGCCGTCTCCGTCGCGTCCGCGGTCGGCACTCCGACGGCGACGAGCCCCGACGCGAGCGTCTCGCGCGTGAGCCTCTCCATCGCCTGCTCGCCGATCTCGGGTGTCTGCCAGACCTGCGCTGCCTTGTGCCATTCGTACTCGGCATCGAGCGGCGCGCCACCGACCGCAACGGTCCGAATCAGCGTCGGCTCGAGCGACGCGACCCTCAGCGCCAGGAGCGCGCCCCAGTCGTGGGCGACCAGGTCTATCGGCCGGTCGATGTTGTCCAGCTCGCGGAGCAACCAATCACAATAGGCCTCCTTGCCGCAATCGAAGTCCGTCGGGATCTCACAGCCGAAGCCCGGAAGAGACAATGCAACAATGTCGTCGCGGCGCAGCCGCCGGATCAGGCCGTTCCACACCCGATGCGTGTCAGGCACCCCATGCACGAAGACCGCAGGCACCCGCCCCTCCGTCACCGTGCCGGGATGGGACTAAGAAAACTTCCGAGACCGGCCGACTCGAGCGTTGTCGGGTAGTCGGCGGGGGAGCCGGGGATAGGGGTCGACGAGACCCGTTCCCTCCAAGCAACGTCGGGCGCGGCCGCGAATGATGGAGCCCAGCCGCACTGGGTGTGCGGACGCGTGCCGCGTGGTCGAGCGACCCCTATCCCCCGCTCCCCCGCCGACTACCCGCCGGCCCGCTTGACGGCCTCAGTGAGAGCGCGCTTGGCGAAGACGCGGCAGAGGTGAGACTTGTACTCGACCGACCCCTGAAGATCCGCCTGCACGTCAACTCCCTCGGCCGCCTTTTGGGCGGCTGCCTCGATCGCG